>JAAZIE010000373.1 GCA_012510305.1 Bacillota bacterium
GACCTACGAGCCCTTTATCGCTGTTCTGGAGCGCTTTCCGTCGATCAGAATGGCGCTGCACTACTCGGGCAGCCTGCTGGACTGGCTCTTGGAGGAAAGGCCCGGCTTTATCGAACGCTTAAAAAAACTTATCTCCGGCGGGCAGGTGGAGCTCCTCGGGGGAGCTTACTATGAGCCCATTTTGCCGGCCATTCCCGACGAGGACAAGATCGGCCAGATCCGCATGATGACCGCCCGGTTGGAGGAGCTCTTTGCCACCAGGCCGCGGGGGATGTGGCTGGCGGAAAGGGTTTGGGAGCCGCATCTGCCCCGCCCCATCCGCCAGGCCGGGATGGAATACCTGGCGGTGGACGATATCCATTTTCATGAAGCCGGCTGTGCCGACCCGGACCACTACTACCGGACCGAAGAAGAGGGTTATCCCCTGGATCTCTTCCCCATCAGCGAGGAGCTCCGCTACCTGATCCCCTTCAAGGAGCCCGGTGAGACGATCGCCTACCTGGAAGGGCAGCGGGACAAAGAGCGGCCGCGCCTCTTTGTGCTGGCCGATGACGGTGAAAAATTTGGCGGGTGGCCGGGTACTTTTGAGACGGTCTATGAAGAAGGGTGGCTGGAAAACTTTTTTACCCTGCTTCAAGAGCAGGAGGACTGGCTGCAGGTGGTCACCTTTGCAGAATTTCGCCGCCTTTTCCCGCCGCAGGGGCCCCTCTACCTGCCGGCGGGATCTTACCGCGAAATGAAAGAGTGGTCCGGCGGTTTCTGGCGCAATTTTTTAAGCCGTTACCCGGAGAGCAACCGCCTGCATAAAAAGATGCTGGCGGTGCGCCGGCTCTGGGAGGAGCTTCCCGAAGGTGAGGCCCGCGACCGGGCGCAGCAGCTGCTCTGGGCGGGGCAGTGCAACTGCGCCTACTGGCACGGGGTTTTCGGCGGCCTCTACCTGAACTTTTTGCGGGCGGCCATCTGGCAAAGACTGCTGCAGGCCGAAAATATGATCAACGATTCCCGTCACGGCTCGCCCTACCTGCTGCTGCAGCGCAGCGACTTTGCCTACAGCGGTGCCGAGGAGATCTACCTTTCCACCGATCGGTTCGGCCTTCTGTTTTCGCCGCAGCTCGGCGGCAGCCTCTGGGAGCTTTCCTGGAGGCCGGGGGCGCTGAACTTGCTTGACACGCTCACCCGCCGGCCTGAAGCTTATCACCAGGAGTATCTTGACGAGGCGGCCGCTGCGCCGGGGCAGGAGGAAAATGAGCAGGTTTCCTCGATCCATCACCGCCGGGCGGTCAAGGAAGAAGGTATTCTGGAGCGCCTTTTCTACGATCCCTATCCCCGGGGCGCTCTCATCGAACATTTTTTTGACGGAGAAGGCGCCACCCTGGAAGGATTTGAAAAAGGGGAAGGCTTCAGGCGCGAGCTTCTGCTGCAGCCCGCCGAAGTTGAGGTGGAGAAACTGGCGGCGGGGGGGGAGCACCCCGGCGAGGGCGTGCGGCTGTCTTTCGTAAGAGAAGTGTTTCTGGAAAGGGAGCAGCCGCTGCTGCTTAAAAAAACAGTGACCGTCTTTGCGGGGGAGGACTCTTTGCTGGTGGAGTACCGCCTCGACAACAGGGGCGGAGCCGCCGCAGGGTTTTATTTTGGGGTGGAGCTCAACCTTGCTTTTCTATCGGGGTCCGACGAGGAGCGCTATTATCTTCTTCCCGACCGTGAACTGGAAGACAACAGCCTCGGCTCCCGCGGGGCGGAAGAGGCGGTGGAGAAGGTTTTGCTCGTCGATCAACCGCGCGATCTTCAGCTGGCTCTCTCCTGGAACCGTCCGGCGCAGCTCTGGCGTATGCCGGTGGAGACGATCTCCAATTCAGAGAGCGGCCTGGAGCGCTCCTACCAGCAGTCGCTCCTGCTGCCCCGCTGGGAGCTCCGGCTGGGCGGGGGCGACAGCGCCTCGATCAACCTGCACCTGCAGGTTTCCACCCTTTCCCGAAAGGAGCCGCAGCAGGCCCTGGCGGGGAAAGAGGCGGGCTCATGAGCAGGCGGCCCCTTCATGTCGCTTTTGTCTGGAACCAGCACCAACCCTTTTACCGGGATGCGGGTACCGGCGGGCCGATCATGCCCTGGGTGCGGCTGCATGCGGGCAAGGATTACTACCAGATGGCGGCTATACTGGAGCGCTATCCGAAGATACGCCAAACCTTTAACCTGACCCCCTCCCTGCTGGAACAGCTGGAGCGCTACGAGGCCGGGGAGCAAGACTATTACCAGAAAGTAAACAAGCCGGCGGAAACCTTAAGCGACCGGGAGAAACGCTACCTGCTGCTGCATTTCTTTGATATCCATTGGGACCGGGTTATCGGGCAGCACCCCCGCTACCGGGAGCTGCTGGAGCTGCAGGGCCGGAGCCGGGAACCCGGGGCGATTGCGAAAGCCCTGAAGCGCTACCGTCCCGGGGATTACCGCGATCTGCAGGCCTGGTTCAACCTGGCCTGGATCGATCCGGAGATCCGGCATGCCGATCCCCGGTTAAGCGGACTGGTGGAAAAGGGGCGCGATTTTACCGCCGGTGAGCTCGGCCAGATCATGGAGCGGCAGGGAGATCTGCTGAACGAAGTGATCCCCCGGCACCGCTGCCTGCAGGAGCGGGGACAGATCGAGATCATGACCACCCCCTACTACCATCCGATCATGCCGCTCTTGATCGACAGCTGCAGCGCCCTGCGGGCCTGCCCGGGCCTGCCGCTGCCGCGCCGCTTCCAATTCCCTCAAGACGGGTGCGCCCAGCTCGCCCTGGCCGCGGCCCAGTACCGCCGCCTTTTTGGCCGCCGCCCGAAAGGTGCCTGGCCCTCGGAGATGGCGGTGAGCCCGGAGACGGTGGCGCTGTTGACCGCTTACAATTTTGACTGGTCCATCAGCGATGAACAGATCCTGGCTCACTCCCTGAACGACGAGATTATTCGCGACGGCTACGGCCATGTCCTGAACGGCGATCTGCTCTACCGGCCCTACCGCGTCCGTGGAGCGGGCGGCGAGATCGCCATGGTTTTTCGGGATCACCATCTTTCCAACCGGATCGGCTTTGAATACCAGCATTTTCGCCCCGAGGACGCCGCGGCAGACCTGGTGCACCGCCTGCAAAAAATCAGGGAGAACCTGTCCTGGTCGCCGGAGGATCACCTGGTCACCCTGTCCCTGGATGGAGAAAACGCCTGGGAATGGTACCGCGGCGACAAGGGCCCCTTTCTGCACAGCCTCTACCGCCGTTTAAGCGAAGAGGAGGATCTCAGCTGCTGCACGGTCAGTGAATTCTTGGCGGCGCACCCGCCGCAGAGGGTTGTCGACAACCTCTTCACCGGATCATGGGTCGATCACAACCTGACCCGCTGGATCGGCACCAAGAACAAGAATTTACTCTGGGATTGCCTGCTCGAAGCCCGTGAAACGGTGGAGCGCTGCCGGGAAAGCGGCTCCTGCGGCCCGGAAAGGCTGCAGCAGGCCCTGCGCTACATCTATATCGCCGAGGGCAGCGATTTTCCCTGGTGGATCGACAGCATGCCCTACAATATGGTCGCCCCTTTCGAGGCTCTTTTCCGCAAACATCTTGCCGCAGTGTACCGCTCCCTGCAGACGGCTGTACCAGGCAGGCTGGGCCGTCCCCTGGTCCGTCCCCGCCCCGGCGAGAGCGCCTTCCGGGGTGATCCCCTTGCCGGGCCTCTCTCCATGGTGCCCGACAAACCCGAAAGAGAATAAAAGACCAATTTACGGTGCCTTCCATTTGGGTCTTCTCCCGCCGGTACAAATCTAGGGCGCCATATTTTTGTTATTTGTGATAATATCGAGGTAATACTTGGCCGGGCGGGAGGGTGCAGCGGGAGTGTACATGATCATTATCGGCGGCGGCGGGGTGGGGACGGAGCTGGCGCGCAGTTTTTCAGAAAAAAATTTTGACGTGGTGGTCATTGAGAAGGATCTGGAGCAGGCTCGCAGGATCGACGATCTCTTCGATGTGATGGTGATCGAAGATAGCGGCGCCAGTGCGGCGGCCCTGAAGCGGGCCGGGGTCAAGTCCGCCGATATGGTCATCGCGGTGACCGAGAGTGACGAGATCAACATTATCGCCAGCATGCTGGCCAAACGCTACGGCGTCCCCCTCACCGCAGCCCGCGTGCGCAGCGCCGATTACGCCCTTGATTCCGCCGCCCTTACCCGGGAACATTTCGGTATCGACCTGATGATCAGCCCGGAAAGAAGCGCCGCTTACGAGATCTCGCGGCTGCTTCACTTTCCCGAAGCCTGTGAAATCGAATATTTCAGCAAGGGGCGGGTGATGATGCTCAGCCTTGTCGCCGGCCCGGAAACGGATATTGTGGGAAAACCGCTTCACAAGCTGGCGCTTCCCCCCGGCTGCATCGCTGTGGGGATCGGCGAGGGAGAAAATTTTATCATTCCCGGCGGCGAAGATATCGTGAAGCCCGGTTCGCGTATCTACCTGCTGGGCCGGCCGCGGACGCTCAAGGATATCAGCAGGCTGCTTTTGCATGAACAGATCAGGATTAACCGGGTGACCATCCTCGGCGGCGGGAGGATCGGTTTTGAGCTGGCCCGGTTCCTGGAGGAGAGCCGCAGCCCTTTCCAGGTAAAACTGGTGGAACGCGACGAGGTTCGCTGCGAGCAGATCAGCCGGGAGCTCTCCCATACCTTGATTCTGCAGGATGATGCCACCGATTTTGACCTGTTCAGGCAGGAGGAGATGGAGCAGACCGATGCGGTGATCGCCGCCAGCGGGGACGATCGCACCAATATCATCGCCGGGGTGCTGGCCCGGCAGTCGGGGATCAAGAAAATCATCTGCGAGGTGGTGGACCCGCAGTTTGCCCCCGTGTACAGCACCCTGGGGCTGGAGAGCATGATCAACCCGCGGCTGATCACCGCCTCGCAGATCTTGCGCTTTACCCGGCATGAAGACCTGGTCTCCCTTTCCATTTTGAACGAGGAGCGGGCCGAGGTTCTCGAGCTGGTTCTGCCGGATACGGCGCCGGTGGCCCGCAAAATAGTGGCGGAAGCCGGCTTTCCCCGGGGCATGCTCATCGGAGCGATCATCCGCCGGCAAGAGGTGCTCATCCCCCGGGGGCAGACCAAGCTGCTTCCCGGCGATCTGCTGATCATCTTTACCCTGCCGGAAATCAGCGGCAAGCTGGGGCGCTTTTTTGCCGCCAGGGAGAATACGAACCACCGCGGCCGCAACCGCAAGTAGGCCGGCGGCATGGATAGGTCCCCGGGAAGGAGCGATTGAGTGCGCCGCACCAGGATCTTTTTTCTCCTAGGAATCATGCTCATATTTTTGGCGGCGATGATGGCTCTTGCCGCGCTCTGGTCGATCAGTGACCCCGCCGGCGACCGGATTTCCTTTTTGAAATCTGTCCTCATCACTGCCGGCACCGGCGCCGCTTTGTGCGCCCTGGCCTACCCGGCGCGCCGGAAGCAGCTTTCGCTGGCTGAAAGCTTCTCCTTGGTTTCGCTGGCCTGGCTGCTGGCCGGCTTTTTTGGCGGGCTCCCTTTTTATTTTTACAGCGGCACCGGCGCCGGCCTGCTCGATGCTTTCTTCGAAGCGCTTTCCGGTTTTACCACCACCGGGGCTACCGTCATCGACAGCCTGGAGAGCCTGCCCCGCGGGCTTCTTTTCTGGCGCTCCCTGACCCAGTGGCTGGGTGGGATGGGGATCATCGTTCTCTTTCTCGCCGTGCTGCCGCGCTTTGGTTTCAAAAGCACCGCCCTTTACCGGGCGGAGCTGCCCGGCCCGGTGGCCGAACGCTTTGTGCCCCGCGTTGCCGAGACGGCGCGCTGGCTCTGGCTCATCTATACGGCACTTTCGGCTTTGCAGGTCCTGCTGCTGCTCCTGTGCGGCTTGAGTGTTTTTGATGCCCTGGCGCATACCTTCACGACCATGCCCACCGGGGGGTTTTCCACTTACAGTGCCGGTATCGCCGCCCTGAACAACCCCTCCGCCGAGGTGGTCATGATCGTGTTCATGTTTCTGGCCGGGGTCAACTTTACCCTTTATTTCCGGCTGGCCCGGGGCGATCGCAGCGTGTTAAAAAGTGAAGAGCTGCGCTTTTACGTCGCCGTGCTGGCGGTGGCGGTTGTGCTCATCGCGATAAATATCGCACCGCTCTTGAAGGGGGATATCCCTTTGCTGATCCGGCAGAGCATCTTCCAGGTCGTTTCGGTGGCATCGACGACGGGCTATGCCAGCGTTGATTTCAACGCCTGGCCGCACTTCTCAAGGGCGCTGCTTTTACTGCTCATGTTTTCCGGCGCCTGCGGGGGTTCCACCGGGGGCGGGATCAAGCAGATCCGCCTGCTTTTGCTGTTCAAATATGCGCGGCGGGAGCTGGTGCGCCTGGTTCACCCCTCGGCCGTGGCTTCGATCAAGCTTGACGGCCGCGCCGTGGGCGAGGAGACGCTGCGCAGCGCAACCGGGTTTTTCTTTCTCTATATTCTTTTTTTTGCTCTCTCCACCCTGGCGCTGTGTTGGATGAAACTCGACCTGCTTACGGCCGCTTCGGCAGCCGTGGCGGCCTTGAGCAACGCCGCGCCCGGTTTTGGCCTGGTGGGGGCCCGCTTCACCTACGGCGTTGTTCC
>JAAZIE010000374.1 GCA_012510305.1 Bacillota bacterium
ACCCCCTGCTCTGGTGCAGCGCCCGGGAAGGCTTAGGGGTCGATAGTCTCAGAGAAAGGCTGCAGGGGCGCTTCACCGTTTTTGCCGGGCCTTCCGGGGCGGGAAAGTCGTCTTTGCTGAACGCCCTTCAGCCCGGCCTGGCGTTGAAAACTGGAAAGGTAAGCGACAAAATCGGCCGGGGCCGCCATATTACCCGCCACGTGGAGCTGCTGCCGCTTGGACCGCGTAGTTATATTGTCGACACCCCGGGATTTTCGAGACTTTTCTTTACCGGACTGGTGCCGGATCAGCTGGACACCCTTTTTCCTGAATTCTCACCCTACCGGGGCCGCTGTTCTTTTCGGAACTGCAATCATGTCCATGAACCGGGTTGCGCCGTTCGCGAGGCCGCTTCCGGCGGGCGGATCAACCCCTGCCGTTACCGGCAGTACCTGCTTTTTTGGCAAGAACTGATCGACAAGGAGAGGTAGCCAGCCATGACTGAAAACAAGATAAAAATTGCACCGTCTTTGCTGTCCGCCGACTTCAGCCGGCTGCATGAAGAGGTGCGCCGGATTGAAGAGGCCGGTGCCGACTGGGTTCACTTCGATATCATGGACGGTCATTTTGTTCCCGCGATCACCATGGGGCCCCTGGTGGTGCAGTCGCTGAGGCCGGCGACTGCCCTGGCCTTTGACGTTCACCTCATGGTGAAGGAACCTGAAAAACACCTGGGGGCCTTTGCCGCTGCCGGTGCCGATATGCTCACCGTTCATGCCGAGGGCAACGCTCACCTGGACAGGGTTTTGCGGGAGATCAAAAAGCTGGGGCTGAAAGCGGGCGCAGCGCTGAATCCGTCCACCCCGGTGGGAGTGCTCGAATATGTCTGGCCGCTTTTGGATCTGGTCCTGGTGATGAGCGTCAACCCCGGTGCGGGCGGGCAGCCCTTTATCCCGGGGATGCTCTCCAAGATCGAGGCGCTGGCCGGGCGGATCCGCGGCTTGGAGCACCCGGTGGAGCTTTCGGTGGACGGGGGGATCAATGCGCAGACGGCACCGCAGGTTGTCGCCGCCGGCGCAACCGCCCTTGTGGCCGGTTCGGCTGTCTTTCGCGATCACGGGGGCCTGGAGCTGATCCAGGCTTTTAAAACGCTGGGCGGGCCGCGGCGAAAGGTTTAAACATTGAAGCGGTTGTGCTATAATAATTGATGAAACCGTTTTCTTCAGGGTCTGGTGAGGGGGGAGCGATCCCGCCAATTCCGAACCGGCGGTGATACCCGGTCAGGGGTTTAGCCCGCGAGCCGTCAAGGCCGACCCGGTGCGATTCCGGGGCCGACAGTACAGTCTGGAGGGGAGAAGGAACGGTAGCTGTAATATGATCTTATCCCTGAGACCCTGGAGAGCTGTTGTCAGGGTTTTTCTGATCCGTAAAATAGATCAACGAGGTGAAAATATTTGGCTGTTGATGATCGGTTTATGTGGGCCGCGCTGGACCTGGCCCGCCGGGGCAGGGGAAAGACCAACCCCAACCCCATGGTGGGGGCGGTAGTGGTGCGGGACGGGCAGATCGTGGGAACCGGATACCACCGGGCCGCCGGCGAGCTTCATGCCGAGATCATGGCTTTGCAGAAAGCCGGCGAGAGCGCCGGGGGGGCGGTGCTTTATGTGAACCTGGAACCCTGCGCGCACCAGGGGCGCACCGGGCCCTGCGTTGATGCGATCATCAGTGCCGGCATCCGCAAGGTGGTGGCGGCGATGGAAGATCCCAACCCCCTTGTCTGCGGCCGGGGTTTTCAAAAGCTGCGGGAGGCGGGCGTCAAGGTGGAGACCGGGGTGCTCAAGGAAAAAGCCTGCCGGCTGAACGAGGTTTTCATCAAGCAGATCACCACCGGACGGCCTTTTGTTATTGTCAAATCAGCGGTTACCGCCGACGGCAAGATCGCCACCCGGACCGGACGCTCCCGCTGGATTACCGGTGAAAAGGCCCGTGCTTTTGTCCACCGCCTGCGGAACAACAGCGATGCCATCGCCGTGGGCGTCGATACGGTGCTCCAGGATGATCCCCGGCTCACCGCCCGCCTGGAAGAGGGCGGGGGCAAAGACCCCCAGCGGATCGTCATCGACAGCAGGGCGCGGCTGCCCATCGATGCGCGCATGATCAATATGCCCTCGCGGGCGGCCACGGTTCTGGCAACCACCGCCGCCGCCCCGCCGGACAAGGTCAAGGCTTTGCAGGAAAAAGGGGATGAGGTTCTGACGGTTCCCGGCCGGGAGGGGCGCGTAGACCTGGCGGAGCTGATGGTCAAGCTGGGGGAGCGCGGGGTTTGCCAGCTCCTGGTGGAGGGGGGCGGCACCCTGAACTACAGCCTTCTGCAGGCGGGCCTGATCGATAAAGTGATGCTCTTTATCGCGCCGCTCATCGTGGGGGGCAGGGAAAGCCCCACCGCTTTCGACGGGAGCGGGGTGGCCGGACTCGATGAAGCCTGGCACCTGGAAGACCTGGAGATCAAGCGGTACGACGGCGACCTGCTGCTCATCGGTTATCCCCGGAGCGCTGGTCCGGAAAAATATGCGCAGGAAGCCGGTTCCCGGTGACCGGCCCGGACAAACTTTACGGAGGGGGCGGTAAAAGATGTTTACCGGCCTGGTAGAGGAGGTGGGCCGCCTGCGGGCCCGCGAAAATTTTCACGGTGGAGCCCGCCTGGTGATTTCCGCCAAGCGGGTTCTTGAAGATGTGGAGATCGGCGACAGCATCGCTGTAAACGGGGTCTGCCTGACGGTGACCGGGGTGGCCGCCGGCAGTTTTAGCGCCGGGGTGGCGCCGGAGACGCTCCGTAAAAGCAACCTCGGGGCGCTCGCCCCGGGGGATTCGCTGAACCTGGAGCGCGCTCTCTCCCTGGGCGGCCGCCTGGGAGGGCACCTGGTCAGCGGCCATGTTGATGCCACCGGGACCCTGGTGCGGCGTTACACCGAGGGAAACGCGATCATGATGCTCTTTGAAATTCCGGCGGGGTTGTCCCGTTACCTGGTCCCCAAAGGCTCCATCGCCATCGACGGGGTCAGCCTCACCATTGCCGAGCTCAACGGCGGGAGGGTTACCGTTTCGCTGATCCCGCACAGCGCCTCGCGGACCACCCTGGGAGGTAAGAAAACCGGCGACCAGGTCAACGTAGAGGTTGATCTCATTGGCAAGTATGTGGAAAAAATGCTGGAGCCCTACCCCGGCCGGGATGAGGAAAATAAAAAAAGACTGACCGCCAACTTTTTGAGAGAACACGGTTTTATTTGAAGCTGAAGGAGGAATAAAAGATGCCCTTTGACACCATCGAAGAAGCCCTGGCCGACCTGCGGGCAGGAAAGATGATCGTGGTGGTGGACGATGAGGATCGAGAAAACGAGGGCGACCTGGTCATGGCCGCCTCGGCGGTAACCCCGGAAGCGATCAATTTTATGGTCCGCCACGGCTGCGGATTGGTTTGCGCACCGCTTACCGCTGAAAGGCTGGAACAGCTCGATCTTCCCCAGATGGTTTCCCGCAACACCGATAGCCACCAGACCGCTTTTACCGTTTCGGTGGATGCCACCTCGGCAACCACGGGGATCTCCGCCTATGAGCGGGCGGATACAATTCGCGTGCTTTTAGATCCCCAAACCAGGCCCGCCGATCTGCGCCGCCCGGGCCATATATTTCCCTTGCAGGCCCGCGAAGGGGGTGTGCTTCGCCGGGCCGGCCATACCGAAGCCTCGGTGGACCTGGCGAAACTGGCCGGGCTGCCCCCGGCGGGCGTGCTCTGCGAAATCTTGAACGAGGATGGAACGATGGCCCGGGTACCCCAGCTGCGGGAATTTTGCCGGCAGCACAACCTGAAGCTGATCACCATCGCCGACCTGATCCAGCACCGCCTGAAAAAAGAGAAGCTCATCTGGCGCTCGGCCGGAGCCGCTCTGCCCACCGCTTACGGCAACTTTCGGCTCATCGCTTATGAAAACAGCGTCGATCACCAGACCCACCTGGCCCTGGTTAAGGGTGAGATTAAAAGCGACGAGCCTGTCCTGGTGCGGGTTCATTCGCAGTGCCTCACCGGAGATGTCCTCGGTTCGCTGCGCTGTGACTGCGGCACCCAGCTGCACCAGGCGATGAAACAGATCGATGAGGACGGCTGCGGGGTGCTCATCTACATGCGCCAGGAGGGGCGGGGAATCGGCCTGCTGAACAAGGTGCGGGCCTACGAGATCCAGGATAAAGAGGGCAAGGACACGGTGGAGGCCAACGAGGCGCTCGGTTTTCCGGCCGATTTGCGCGATTACGGGATCGGTGCGCAGATCCTGGTGGACCTGGGGGTGCGGCAGATCCGCCTGCTGACGAACAACCCCCGCAAGATCAAGGGGCTCGAAGGTTACGGTTTAAATATCGTCGAGCGAGTCCCCCTGGAGATTGCCCCCGGCGACTATAACTGCAAGTATCTCTCCACGAAGAAGCACAAGCTGGGCCATCTGCTGCACTTGACCGAATAAAAGAGCCGGCACGGCGGCAGAGAGCAAGGGTTGCGAGTTTAAATCTAGAGGAGGCAAATGGTCATGAAAATTTATGAAGGGCAGCTCGTTGCCCGCGAATTTAACTTTGCCCTGGTGGTGAGCCGCTTTAACGAGTTTATCTCCCACCGTCTTTTGGAGGGGGCGCTTGATTGCTTGAAGCGACACGAGGCCGATGAAGGGAAGATCGATGTCGTCTGGGTTCCCGGCGCCTTCGAAGTCCCCGTTATTGCCCGGAAGCTGGCGCAGGGCAAGCGCTATCATGCGATTATCTGCCTTGGCGCAGTTATCCGCGGCGACACCCCTCATTTTGATTATGTGGCCTCCGAGGTGGCCAAGGGGATTGCCCAGGTGGGGTTGCAGAGCGGTATTCCCGTTGCTTTCGGGATTATCACCAGCGATACGATTGAACAGGCCATTGAGCGGGCCGGGAGCAAGGCGGGGAACAAGGGCTGGGCGGCAGCGCTGAGCGCCATCGAGATGGCCGATCTTTGCCGCCGCCTGGAGGGCGCTACTTCTGTTTAAGTGATGCGGTGCCCACGGCGAAACCGAGGCTCCAGGTAAAAAGAATCTGGCGGATGAGCAGCTCCTGCAGCTTCGGCTGCTGCGGCAGGGCTATTTTCTGACCCAGGCGAAAAAAAGACTGGCTCTCCAGCTGTTCCCAGAGCTCGGTCTCGAACGTCGAAGCCAGCTCCTGGAGCAGCGCCTCCTGGGAGGCCAGGAAACTCTTACCGCGGTGAAAATTTTCGTCCAGGTACTTCCGGGCACGAGGATTCAAAGCGCTCCTCCTTCGGAAAAGGTGATCTGCTGCACCCCGTATTCTGCCCCCCCACAATAAATATATCAGGTGACAGGGGGACGTACCTACTGTCACCTTTTTGCCACGGCCGCGAGGCTTAACCCCACCGCAGGGGGCGGTTTAGGCGCGTTGACACCTCCCATAC
>JAAZIE010000375.1 GCA_012510305.1 Bacillota bacterium
GAATTACCTGCAGCAGCAGATTCAAAGCCTGCCGCGGGTAGCCCTGGAGTAAACGCCGGTTCAACCTTTTAAAAACGAGGAGGAATGAGCATGAATATTTTAGAAATGCTTGACGGGGTAATCCGCAAACCGGTATCTGCGCTGAACGCTATCGCCCGGGAGAAGCCGGTAGGCTGGGCTTTGGGCATATTTGCAGCGGCGACGCTGCTGAACTCCCTTACCGCTGATTACGCCGCCATGGAAGAGCTCTTTGATCTGCAGGCGATCGCTCCTTACATGGCCGTGGTCCAGGTGATCAGCGCCCTGGCCGGTCTTTTTGTATCCACCGGTATCCTCTACCTGCTGTCGCTCATCTTTAAGGGGAGCGGCAGCTTCTGGAGCCTTTTTTCCGCCCTGGGGTTTGCCCAGTTTCCCATTTTTTTAAACCCTATAGGCGCATTGCTGGGAAAAGTGGGAGGCGTCGCCGCGGCTCTGGGCGGGCTGCTCACTTTTGGGGTGGGGATCTGGGTGATGGTGCTAAACGTTATCGCCCTGCGGGAGAGCCGCAGTATTACCACCGGGGCCAGCATCGGCGTCTATCTCATCATTATTTTCACCATCGGCATCGTGGTGACGGCGGTCGCCGTGATGTTCATCCTGGCCATGGGGGGGGCTGGGGGCCTTCATGTAGGAGAGGCCTTCTTTACATAGTGCCGCACCGGCCGGCGCCGGGGTGACCGGTGAAAGTGAGTCGGTGCTCCGGCGCTTTCAATTTTGTATGTAATTCTGTATGATCAGGCTGTCAACAAGAAATCCCCGGCAGAAAGTGCCGGAGGGTACCCAATTCTAGAAGGAGCTGCCGCAATGAACAAAAAACCTGATGCAAAACCTCGAAACCCTTATTTCTCTTCCGGGCCCTGCGCCAAGTTTCCCGGATACAGTCTGATGGCGCTGCAGGAGGCCCCCCTGGGCCGCTCTCACCGCAGCGCTGCCGGCAAAGCCCGTTTAAAAAAATCTATCGAGAAAACAAAAGAGCTGCTCGCCCTGCCCCACGATTATCTTGTGGGAATCGTCCCCGCCTCCGATACCGGGGCCATCGAGATGGCCCTCTGGAACCTACTGGGGGAAAGAGCGGTTGATGTGCTCTGCTTCGATTCTTTTGGCCGCGAATGGGCTTACGATATTGTCCACCAGCTCAAGCTCGAGGAGGTGCGCGTGTTTTCGGCGGAGTACGGTTTCTTGCCCGATCTTTCCCAGGTGGATTTCGATCATGATCTTGTCTTTACCTGGAACGGCACCACCAGCGGGGTAAAAGTACCCCGCGGTGATTTTATCCCCTTGAACCGCGGGGGCCTCACTATCTGCGATGCCACCTCCGCCGTTTTCGCCATGGAGCTGCCCTGGGAGAGGCTCGATGTGGTCACCTTCTCCTGGCAAAAGGTGCTCGGCGGCGAGGCGGCTCACGGGATGCTGGTGCTCTCTCCCCGCGCTGTGGAGCGCCTGGAAAGCTATACGCCGCCCCGGCCCCTGCCGAAAATTTTCCGGCTTGCAAAGGAGGGGAAGCTGCTCCGGGGACTCTTCGAGGGCTCCACGATCAACACCCCTTCCATGCTCTGCAACGAGGATTACCTGGCGGCGCTCGGTTGGGCGGAATCCGTCGGGGGTCTGCCGGCCCTGATCCGGCGCAGCGAGAGCAATTTGCAGGCGGTGGCGAACTTTGTCGACGACCATGAATGGGTCCGTTTTTTGGCCTCAGACCCGGCCATCCGCTCCCATACCAGCGTCTGCCTCTCTGTCGACCTGGCTCCGGAGAAGCTGCAAGAAATAATCGCTCTCCTGGAGGAGGAGCAGGTCGCCTTCGATATCGCCTCCTACCGCGAGGCCCCTCCGGGGCTGCGCTTCTGGTGCGGCGCCACCGTGGAGCGCTCCGACCTGGAGTTGGCCCTGCAGTGGCTGCAGTGGGCCTACCACGAGGTAACCAAAAGGTGACAGGCTGGGCTGTCCTAAAAAGGCAGCCCAGCCTGTCACCCTGAGCGCAGCGAAGGGTCTCTGCCGGCCCGGCTGCGGACAGAAAGAATGCCCGGCGTTTTTAATGAAGGCCTCGCCTTGAGCGTGAGATCCTTCGGGCTTTGCCCTCAGGATGACCGAAAATGAAGCCCAAAGCCTCCCAAAATGTCACTCTGAGCGGAGCGAAGAGTCTCAACCGGCCCGGTGTCGGATAGAACGACCGCCTGGCGTTTTTGATGGAGGCCTCGCCTTAAGCGTGAGATCCTTCGGGCTTTGCCCTCAGGATGACATTAAAAGGCCCTCAGGCTTTGCTCTTTTTCAGGGGGGTACACAATTATTGTTTGGGGGCTGCCCTTTTGGGACGGCCCCCTACGAGTCTTCACGATGGCCAATGCCGCCCCGCGCCAGCCAACGCAGGCAAAAAAGGTGACAGTAGGTACGTCCCCCTGTCACCTTTTTTATTTGCCCTTGTAGGCGGGCGGTCTTCTTTCGGCGAAGGAGGCCAGCGCTTCGGCGAGGTCCTCCGAGGGTAAAACCATGGCGCTGCGGGCGGCGGCGTACTCCAGGCCGTCGGCGACGCTCTTGCCCCGGGAGTAGTTAAGGACCTCTTTGGTCCCCTGGACCGCCAGGGGCGCCTGCGCGGCGATCTCCAGGGCCAGCTTTTCAGCGCCCCGGAGCAGGGCTTCCTTGTCCGGGTAGATCTCGTTTACCAGGTTGATCTCCTTGGCCCGCCGGGCATCGATCATGCGGGCGGTAAAGGCCAGCTCCCTGGCGAGCCCCTGGCCGATAATGTAAGGCAGGCGCTGAAGGACGCCCAGGTCGGCGATAAAAGCCAGCGCCGTCTCGCGCAGCGAGATGACGGCGTCTTCAGAGGCCAGGCGAATATCGCAGGCGGCGCCCAGGTCCAAAGCGGCGCCGATAGAGTAACCGTGAAAAGCGCAGATTACCGGCCGGTTGCATCTTTCGATAGCATTAAGCGCCTCCTGCAGGGGGTAGATGGCCTGATAAAGCTCGGCCATACCCGCCGCGCTGCGGTCCCACTTTGCCAGCGCCGGGATCAGCGGGGCCATCCCCACCAGATCGATACCGGCTGAAAAGTCTTTGCCTTCACCGGTGATGATCACCACCCGGCTCTCCTCGTCTGTGCTGATACCGGCAAAGATCGGCGCAAGCTCCTGCCAGGCTTCCGGGCCCAAGGCGTTCCTTTTTTCCGGCTTGTTCAGGTAAACCCAGGTGATCGGCCCTTCTTTTTCCACCCTGTAAAATTGAAGCGAGCTGCTCATTAAGGTATCCCCCTTATTTTTTCCACAAGATTGCGATAATTGTTTATTCTCATTTCATCAATGCGAGGGGAGATCCCTTCTCAGCTGAGGGGAAAGTGGTGCCTGTGGGCCGCGATTTTGCGCAGGCCCTTATTTAAATCTGCGGGGGATGCCGCATACCGTAAACCAGAGCTCATCGGCACGGGCGGCGACGAGCTGGTTGCACTTGCCGGCAAGGTCTCTGAAAAGGCGCCCTGAAAAGTGCTCCGGGACGATGCCCGAGCCCACTTCATTGGTTACCGCCAGCACATC
>JAAZIE010000376.1 GCA_012510305.1 Bacillota bacterium
ATGATCCTTTCCCTCACCGTGGGTTCGTCATCAGCGACGCAGAATATAACCCGCCCCGTGCCCCGCCGGTTAAAATTGAAACTCCCGTCTCCGATAAAGTAACCGATAAATTCGCCCAGCTCCGCGGTGGGCTCCTCGGGCAGAGTGATCTCCGTGGCATTGAAATGGGGCTCGTGCTCAAACTTGGGCCACCGGTAAGCGGTGGTCTCCGGGTAGGTATGCTTTTTCAAAGCCACCCAGTCGCCTTTCTTGAGCTCCCCGGCGTGCTTCCAGACATAGTTACCCTCTTCGTCGATCACGCGGACCCGGTGCTTCGGGGTCAGGGTTAAAGAGTAGCCGCATTCCGTCGTGATCCGCTTGACCGCAGCGCTGCCGTGAACATAAAATTCATCGGACTCCTTGATACCCTCATCGCTGTATACTTTCAGAGGAGAGCCGTATCGATGCCAGCTGTTCTCGGGCGCATCACCGGGCCCCAGATCTTTTATCCTGATCAAGCCCTGCCGGGTTGCTATCCTGGTATTCTCGTCAACACATCCGCCCTGCTTGACCGCCTCGGTGGCTGCATCGAAGATCTTCAAAAAAGAGATGGGACCGCTGGCCACCCCGTTTGTAGTCTGAACCCGGTCGCCGGCGGGCCGCAAGCGGTCAAAGGAAAAGCCGGTGCCGCCCCCCGTCTTCTGCACCAGGGCCATATATTTGAGCGAAGTAAAGATCCCCTCCATGCTGTCTTCCACCGGCAAAACGAAGCAGGCGCTGAGCTGCTGCAGATCGCGCCCGGCGTTCATCAGCGTGGGCGAGTTGGGCAAAAAGCAGGCGCTGCTCATCACTTCAAAAAATTCTTCCTCGATCTCCTTTATTTCCGATTCATCTTTGCCGTAGTTGCGCTCGACCGCGGCCATGTTCGAGGCCACCCTGCGAAGCAAATCTGCCGGTGTCTCCAGGGGGGTTCCCTCGGAGTCCTTTTTTAAATACCTTTTTTCGTAAGTAATTCTGGCATTTTCGCTAAGTTCCATCGGTGGTCTCCACTCCTCGCGGTATGATTACAGATTAGCAAAATGTTGCCCCGATAACAAGGCTTAAATCTGTTTTATTCCTCGGTCTTTGATAGGTTATTATTCTCGTTAAAGCCAGCAGTTTCCTTTGTGGAAAGAACAAATAAGCAGCGGCGGACTATTTTAATGATTTTTGAGTTTAAAGGGGAGTACAGGTTCGCTGTAAAAAAAGAAAAGGTGACAGGAGAAACGTCCCCATGTCACCTCGGGCTGGTGGGCGAAGCAGGATTTGAACCTACGACTCCCTGCTTGTAAGGCAGGTGCTCTCCCACTGAGCTATTCGCCCTGAAAAAATGGTGACCCCTAGGGGATTTGAACCCCTGCTGCCAGCTTGAAAGGCTGGTGTCCTCACCGATTAGACGAAGGGGCCATGATGTGGTGGGCCCACCAGGGCTCGAACCTGGGACCAACCGGTTATGAGCCGGCCGCTCTTCCAACTGAGCTATGGGCCCCCGCCAACCTGGCTCTGTTTGCGGATAAAAAAAGCACGCTCCCAGACCACGGCTTGCCGCTTCCAAAAGCAGTTTAGCATAACCGGAACCGTATTGTCAAGATACTTTAGCGCCAAAGTGAAGGCTTCGCCGGCCGGACCTTTCCCGCCCACGGGGCGCCCGGTGAGCCCGGGAGCCCCCGGAATTTAGAGCGGCTCCCTTTTCCAAAAGAAAGCGTGGCAAATCCCCCCTGGCCCCCCTTTTGCAAAGGGGGGAATCAGGGACCCGGGGCAATCGGGTAACGCCACAGCACAAGCGAAGCAAGTGGGGTTAGCGCGGGCGAGGCATGCTTTGACCCTGCGAACTTACACGATGACCGGCGGGTAAATGTGGAAACGGTACCGTTTAACCGCACCGGTACCGTCATCCGTTTGGGGCTGCCCTTTTAGGACAGCCCCTTTCAAAAGAAACGCAGGGTTATTTGTCTTTTGATTTTTGCCTGGCTTCCTCTTCCTCCACCAGCATCCGGCGCAGGATCTTGCCCACCATGGTCTTCGGCAGCTCGTCTCTGAATTCAACGATTTTGGGCACTTTATACTTGGTCAGGTTTTCCCGGCAAAAGGCGATCGCCTCGTCTTCAGTCATGGAAACGCCGTCTTTTAACACAATGTAGGCCTTGATCGTCTCGCCGCGATATTCATGAGGCACCCCGGCCACACAGGCTTCCTTGACCTTTTCGTGCGTGTAGAGCACTTCTTCAATCTCGCGGGGGAAAATGTTGTAACCGCCGGCGATAACCATATCCTTCTGGCGGTCGACAATATAGAAATAGCCGTCTTCGTCCATCACGGCAATATCGCCGGTGAGGATATAGCCCTTGTGAAATATATTTTTGTTATCTTCGTCGCGGTTGAGGTAGCCGCGCATCACCTGGGGGCCTTTAACCGCCAACTGCCCTCTTTCTCCTATTGGCATCTCTTTGGAGGGATCCTCCAGATCGACAATTCTGGCATCCACCCCGGGGAAAGGCAGCCCGATGCTGCCGGGCCTGTTCTCGCCAAAGATGGGGTTGCAGTGGGTCACCGGTGAAGTTTCAGTGAGCCCGTAACCTTCCCGCAGGCGGCCGCCCCGGGTAATCTTCTCGAACTGTTTTTGCACCTCCACCGGCAGCGGTGCCGCCCCGCTGATGCAAACCTTGATCGAGCTGAGATCATATTGATCCACATCCGGAGCGTTGTTGATCGCCACATACATGGTCGGCACGCCCGGGAACAGGGTGGGCCTCTCTTTGTGAATCAGTTCCAGGATCTCCTTGATTTGAAACTGGGGTACCGTGATCAGGGTTCCCCTGGTCACCAGGGCCAGGTTCAGGGCGATGGACATGCCGTAGCTGTGAAAGAAAGGTAAAGCGCCCAGCATAATCTCTTTGCCTTCATCATATTCGGACAGCCAGGCTTTTGCCTGCAGCGCATTGGCCAGGATGTTGGCATGCGTCAGGATCGCTCCCTTGGGTATACCGGTGGTCCCGCCGGTGTACATGTAGCAGGCGGGATCCTGCAGATCTTCTTTCACTTCGGGTAAAGGATGATTGCGGTAGCGCTTCATCAGATCCAGCAGCCAAAAATCACCGGCGTCCAGGCTGACCCGGTCGCCCTCTTTTTTCTCTTTGAACAGGGTGTACAATACCTTGAGCGCGCCGCCAAGGTAATCTTTAATGCTGGTCACGATCACCGCTTTTAATTTTGTTTTTCCCTTCACGTCCCTGACAAGGGGGTAAAACCGGCTCAGGGTCACGATCGCTTCCGCACCGGAGTCATTGAGCTGATGCAGCAGCTCGCGCTCCACGTAAAGCGGGTTGCAAGGGGTGACAATACAGCCGGCCCGTAAAGTTCCATAAAATGCGATGACGTACTGGGGGCAGTTGGGCATGTGCAAAGCCACCCGGCTGCCCGGTTTCAGGCCCAAACCTGCCAGCATTCCGGCAAAGCGATCGACCGCTTCATCCAGCTGTTTAAAAG
>JAAZIE010000377.1 GCA_012510305.1 Bacillota bacterium
CCGTTGGTCTTGTTGTTAAATTTATGAGGATAGATGTCGTAAAAGTCCTTCATTTCGCGTTTTTTCAAGATTTCTGAATGCAGCCTGGAAACACCGTTGATGCTGTGGCTGCCCACGACCGCCAGGTGGGCCATTTTGACCTGGTTGTCGTTTATGATAGCGAGCCCGGGCTCTTTGCATCCAAGCTCCGGTGAAAGGTGGGGCAGCTCGTTCCTGAAACGGCGGTCGATCTCCTCTACGATCTGGTAGATGCGGGGGAAAAGGGGGGCAAAGATATCGACCGGCCATCTCTCCAGCGCTTCGCTTAGAGTGGTGTGATTGGTGTACGAAACGGTCTGTTCGGTAATCTTCCAGGCCTCCGCCCAGCCCATGCCCTCGTCATCGATTAAAATGCGCATCAGCTCGGGGATGGCCAAAACAGGGTGGGTATCATTTATATGCACCGCGACCCGTTCATGAAAATCGCTCAGGGAGCCGTACCGCTTTTTAAAAGCCCGGCAAATACTTTGCAGCCCGGCGGAGACCAGAAAATATTGCTGCCGCAGCCGCAGTACTTTTCCCTCGCGGCTGGAATCATCCGGGTAGAGCAGCTCGGAGATCTTTTCAAGCCTGTGCTTGTAGTCGACGATGCTGCGGTAGCATGCATCATCGCAGCAGCCTCTTTTCAAGTCGACCAGAACAGGCTCGGCGCTCCACAGGCGCAGGGTGTTGACCCTGTGGTTTTGATAGCCGATCACCGGCAGATCGTAAGGCACCGCCAGAACCGACTCATAGCCCTCATGGTGAAATCGGAACCGGCCGCCGCTTTCTTCTGCTTTTACCGCTCCCCCAAACCTCACCTCAACGGCTTCGTCGGGACGCCTTGTTTCCCAGACGCTGCCTCCGCGAAGCCAATCCTCGGGTATTTCCACCTGGGCGCCGCCGGCGATGACCTGCTCGAAAAGACCGTAACGGTAGCGGATCCCGCAGCCATGCCCGGGCAGGCCCAGGGAGGCCAGGGAGTCAAGAAAACAGGCCGCCAGGCGACCCAGGCCGCCGTTGCCCAAACCGGCGTCGGGCTCAGCAGCCAGGGCTTGATCCAGGTTTAAGTCCAGTTCGGCAAGCCCCTCACGGCAAAGGTTTAACCTGCCCAGGTTCAGCAGGTTGTTTTCCAGCAACCGGCCCAGTAAAAATTCCATGGAAAAATAATATACTTCTTTAGCCCCGCTGCCCCGGTAGCTCCGGTTGGTAGTGATCCAGTGGGATGCCGCCTCATGGCGCACCATTGTTCCCAGAACCTGGTAGATGTTTTCAGCAGTAGCCCCGTTCAGATCTCTACCGTGCAGGTGCCTGAATGTTTGGATAAAATTGCGCTTGAACTGTTCCTTATCATTAAACATAAAGCCAGCTCCCTTGACGTACCTTTTTAAAGGGGACACCAGCTCCATTAAAACATAGTTCAACTAATATGATAAGCGTTAAATTATGTTAGTAGATGAATATCTTAAACATATGGGCTGATATCGTCAGTTTTAACAGCAGGCGGTGCGCCGCCGCTCCTCACCCCGCTGACCCCATATTTGCCCTTGCAAACCAGGCAGCGGGCGGGTAATATGCAGGTGTAGCGTTTTGATTTTAGGGTGGCGGCACCTGCGGCGGGAAAAACGGGATGAGAGCGATAATAATCTTTATCTCCGGGGGGAACAGACTATGACGAAAAAGAGAAACCTCATCTTCACCCTGCTGCTGCTGGGCGCCGTAACCTTCTGTGTTGCAGGCTGCCAGGTGATACCCCGGCGCGCATCCAAACCGGAACAAGTTGAAATCATTACCACCATTTTCCCGCTGGCCGACCTGGCCCGGCAGCTTGGGGGAGATCGGGTCACGGTGTCCTGCCTCCTGCCGGCGGGAGCAAGCCCCCATGATTTTGAGCCCGCCATGGAGCAGGTCAAAGCGGTATCCCGGGCGCTTCTTTTTATTTATATGGGCGGCGGCCTTGACGACTGGGCGGCGGCGACGGCGCGGGCCGGTACCGGGCAGGCCCGGCAGCTGGGACTGCTGGAGCGATCCCTGGAGCAGGGTTGGCTGCCGCCCGGGGAATACCCGGACGAAAACCCGGAAGAGCCCGGTTCTGCGAACCGGTTCAACCCCCACCTCTGGCTCGATCCGCTCAGCACCAGGGATTATCTTTGCCCGGCAATTACGGACGCGTTGGTGGAGCTCGACCCGGACTGCGAAGCTTACTACCGGGCCAACCTGGCCGCTTACCAGGAGGAGCTAACCGCCCTTGACGAAGAGATCAGCGCCGAGCTCTCGGGGCTGCCGGGCAAAAGCTTTCTTTCCGTTCATGCCGCCTGGCACTATTTTGCCGCTCGTTACGGCCTCGATGAAGCGGCGGTGATCACCGAGTTCCCCGGTCAGGAGCCGGCGGCGGCAGAGCTGTCGGAGCTGGTCGACTTCTGCCGTGAGCAGCGCATCGGGGTGGTGGCGACTGAGCCCCAGTTTTCCACCGCGGTTGCCGCGATGATCGCCGGGGAAATCGGGGGCGAGATGATTGTCCTCGATCCCCTGGGCGGTGCGGAGCTGGCCCAAAGAGACAGCTATCTCAGCTTGATACGCTATAACACGGCGGTGTTAAAAGATGCCCTTACAAACCAAAAATAGCCCGGCTGTCCTGGCCGAAGAGCTTTCAGTAAAAAAAGGCGCAGCCACGGTCCTGGAGGGGGTCACTTTTCAGGTGAGCCGCGGTGAAATGGTCGGTATTATCGGCCCCAACGGGGGCGGTAAAACCACTCTCCTGCAGACCCTGCTGGGCCTGATCAGACCTTTTGCGGGCCGGACCGCCCTGCTGGGCCACCCCTCGGGACGGCTGGGCCCGGTGCGAGAAAAAATCGGATATATTCCGCAAAGCCGGACCCATGATCGCCTTTTTCCGGTATCCTCCTGCGACGTGGTCAAAATGGGCCTTCTTTCCTCCCGGACGTTGCTGAAACCTTTAGCCTCTCCCCAGAAAGAGGCCTGCCATGCAGCGCTCGAGATGGCCGGTGCTTTGCACCTGGAGAAACGCCCCTTTGGCGGCCTCTCCGGCGGTGAACAGCAGCGGGTCCTGCTGGCGCGGGCCCTGGTCCGCCGGCCCGTGCTGCTGCTTTTGGATGAACCCGGCACCGGCCTCGATCCGGAGGCCCAGCACCTCTTTATGGAGAGACTCCGCCGGCTGCAGCACCGCTTTGCCCTGACCTTGCTGCTCGTCTCCCATGATATCGCCTCTTTGGCCGCCTACGTCGACCGGCTGCTCTGTATCAATCGCCGCATGCATATTCACGGCGATCCGCAGCATGTTCTGCAAAGCCCCATTTTGCAAAAAGTTTTTCGCTGCTCCTACGATCTCCTGGAAAGGGGTACCGGCTCAAAGAAGGAGGGGCCCTTGTGATCTCCGGTATGCTCGGATACGCCTTTATGCAAAAAGCCCTGCTGGCAGCGGTGCTCGTAGGAGCGCTCTGCTCCACCGTGGCTTTCTTTGTTGTCTTGAAGAAACTTTCTTTCCTCGGTGTAGGCATCGCCCATACGGCCATGGGCGGTATCGCCCTGGGCCTGGTAACGGGGCTCAACCCTTTCTTTTGCGGTACTGTTTTTGCTCTTTTCACCGCCCTGGCGGTGGGAGATGTCAGCAGGCGGGGACGCCTGGGAGAGGATACTGTTATCGGCATCTTCTTCGCCGCGGGGATGGCTTTTGGTATCGCCCTGCTGAGCAGCCGGAAAGGGTACTACCCGGAGGTTTTTTCCCTTCTTTTCGGGAACATCCTTGCTGTCACCTGGGAGGATCTTCAGCTGCTGGCCGTGGTGATGACCCTGGTACTGCTCTTTACCGGCATCTTTTTCAGAGAGCTTTTGGCGATCTCCTTTGACGAGGAGGCCGCCCGGGCCGGCGGTCTGCCGGTAATCCCCCTCTACATGGGGCTGTTAACAGCCATGGCGCTGACGATCATGGTTTCGGTAAAGCTGGTGGGGATTGTCCTGGCCTCGGCTCTACTGGTCATCCCCGCGGCAACGGGCTACCGCCTCAGCAAAAATTACCGGGGCATGTTTCTGCTGTCGCTGCTGACCGGTATTGGGGGCAGCGCCGGCGGCCTGGTTCTTTCCTATTTTTTAAATCTTCCACCGGGAGCAGCCATCGTTTTATTCATGGCCCTCCTGTTCGTCATCTCCATGCTGTTCCGCCCGAGGGTTTAACCACCGGGATGCACCGGGAGCAGTGCCCTTGAAGACAAAAAAATACAGGGGCGCGCCCCTGTATTAACAGTATATAGTGTAGGAGGTTAGGTTTTCACTTAAAATCAATGCTCAATCCGGTTACTATATATTATATTCAACGCCCCCTGCCAAAATCCTTCAAAGATTTAAAAATTTCTTTATTCCGTTAACAGTGTCATTATTCACACTGTTGGTATGCCCGCTCGCCCCCATTTCACGGGGTATAAACACCGAAAAGGAAAGTTATAAAATGAGCTCCAGCGGATACACTAACGGTGAAGACGGAGGTCTGCCATGACCGGGCCCAGGCTTCGGCAAGGTCAAAGGGCTTTGCCAAAGCCGGCCAAAGGTTGATCGCAGGTCCAAGTAAAAGGGGCTTGTGATCAGCCGGCGGAAAGATCGTAGCAGGTTCTGTAGGGCTCTCCCATAGTCCGCACGATTATGGCAGGGTCCGCAGGGATCTGTTACGGTTGAGCGAAGATCGGCCTGGGTTCTTTCATACTTACCACCAGGGCAACCACTTTGGATCGGTAACGGCCAGCCGGCGGTTACCG
>JAAZIE010000378.1 GCA_012510305.1 Bacillota bacterium
GTGATCGCCTGGTGGTCGTTGGCGGGGCTGCCCGATGTCCAGGCGCGGTTTTTCTCCTCCACATACATGCCCACTTTGCCCTTGCTGTCTATCCCGTAGTTGGAGCTGGCCCGGCGGGAAGCGGGGGCAAAAATAGCGCCGATCTGCTTGACGGTGAGATTGCCCGCGACGTGGTGGATGGTGATCTTTTTGATCTTCTTCGTCCGCGGGTTCGTGCTGTTCGGTGAGATGCGCTTGTAATCTACCAGCGAGCTATTGCTCATCGTCCTCACCCGCCCCGTCTACCGTGATGCCGCCCTCGCCTACCTTTGGCGGTATGCTGCCCAGTAAGGGCTTGACCACATCGTAAAAGCCCATCTGCGCCAGCGCCATGACGCCGCCGATGATTGCCCCTGCGAGGCTGACCTCAATAAGCGCCACGCCCAGGGCGATGCCCACGGGCAGGACGATCCACGGCACGCGTGAGCTATCCAGCGGCGTATGCTCCTTCACGAAGAAACCGATGCCCCAAATGGCAAGGAAAAGCAGCATCCAGGGGTTTGCCATGGCCCCCTGGAGCAGATCAATGATTTCAAACATGATAAGTTTCGCTCCTTAAATAAAATTACCGCCCGTTGGCGGCTGTGATAGGAAAACATAATGAAACCGATTATTCCGGCGGAATACTATCCGCCGACCCGCCCCGCTATCTGCAGCAGCAGGTTTACAACGACCCCGCCCAGGGTGGCCACCAGCCACCAGTTGATCTTGTCCAGCCTATCGTTCACCGCCCCCACCGCCTTTCGCTGCACCTCCTGCTCTCGGTTCAGCGCATCTATTTTTGCCGCATTCGCTGCGCCCACTGGACAGCTGGAATTTGACATGCCGACCACCCGCCTTTCGCTACTTTTTTTGACCGCCCCGCCATAGCAAAAGCGGCCCGGTTGGACCGCTTAAGGTTGCCTTGCTTTTGTCCTGCTTTTAAGGTATCGTGTGCACCTTCCTGCTCGGATAACGCACCCCATGCGGTGCGTCCCGCCCGATCCAGTTCAGCAAATCCACCTTTAGTGTGCCGCCGCTTCTGCTCACCTGGCGGAGCACGTTCACCGGTAACCGCCCTTTTAGCCTCGGTTTGGGCCCGCCGTTCTCCCAGGCGCTCCACGCGGCCGCCAGGTTGATGCTCTCGGTGAAGGCGTATTCCGTCTGCTCTTCCCGCTGGTCGTAAATCATGCTGCCGTAGTACAGCTTTTCGGGTATCGCGCTGTAGTAGTCGCAATAAAGCACGCTACCCTCAAAACGGTAGACCATGCGGCCCCTGTCGGTGCGCTGCGGGAAAAGCACGTAGTTCACCTTGGCCAGTTTGGGCCAGGGCTCGGGGGCAGGTGCGGGCGGTGGATCGCCGTTACCCGGCGGTGCGCCATTGCCACCGTTTCCACCCGGCGGTGCAGGGGGCGTGCTGCCACCATTACCGCTGTCGCCATCACTCCCGCTTCCCCCGGGCGGTGTGCTCTCGCCGCCGCTTCCCGGTTGGTCATCCCCGTCGCCGTTCTCCGGGTCCTGCGCGGCGTCTTCACCCTCTTCGAGGCTGGCCATGCGCACCTTGAGCTCCCCGATCTCCTCGTCTTGTGCGTCCACTCTGGAGATGAGCTCGTAGACCATGGCGTAGATATCGACTTCGCCTGCAGATGCCACCTTAACGATAAATGGTGCAGCGATAAGCACAGTTAAAACGATTGCTGATATTATTCCGATTTTTTTCGGTGTCGTTAAGGCTCTGAATTTGCCGGGCCAGGTCCTGATAGCCTTGGAAAGTTTTCTAAACATTAAAACACCTCCCACCGCCAGTATACCACGCCTTAAGGGCGTCTCCTATGCAAGCAAGCCCATCTCCGTGGCCATATCGTGCAGCAGGGCTTTCAACTCGCCAGTTGTCCTTGCAGTGGTCAGCCCATCCCGGATCCGTGCCCGGCGATCCTCGCGCTCCTGGACCTCTACTTGAGCTGCCAGCTTCGCCGCTTCGATCTCTTGCTTCGTGCGCCAGGGGATGACGGCCATGCGCTCCGGAGTCTTGCCCTTGCCCGCTCTTTCCGGCAGCGGCAGCTCTATCCAGTCAGGAAAGCGGCTTTCGTACGGCGCGTCCCTGCCCAGCCAGTTAAGCAGCTTCAGGTGCAGCACGCCATCTTCGCGCCGCGCGGATACAACCGGACAGACAGGCAGCACTGTTTCGATGCGCTTTTCCTCTTCA
>JAAZIE010000379.1 GCA_012510305.1 Bacillota bacterium
CCTTTACGGATGCGATCGCTGCCAGGAGGTCTGCCCCCTGAACCGGCCCCCCGGAGGGCTTCCCGCTGCAACAGGCCTGCCGGGCGAGTTCATCTTTTTCCCGGCGCGTCCCCTGCTCCTTCCCATCCTGGAGATGACTCAAAAAGAGTTTGCCCGCACCGTGGGCGTTACCGCGGCCGGATGGCGCGGCAAAAGCACCCTGCAGCGCAACGCGGTAATCGCGCTGGGCAACAGCGGCGATCGCGCCGCCGTCCCCGCACTGGCGCATCTTTTAAAACGCGACCCCCGGCCGCTGATCCGTCTGCATACCGCCTGGGCCCTGGGCCGGCTTGGCGGGCCCGGAGCCCGCCAAGCCCTGGAACAGCAGCTCCGCCATGAAACCGAACCGGCCGTTACTGCAGAGCTGCGCCAGGCGATGGAACCGTGCACTTCTTAGTCCGCCAGTCCCTGCTCCTGCATATGCTTTAGCAGCTGGTCCGGCCGGTCGGTAATGATCCCGTCAACGCCCAAATCGAGCATCTCTTTCAGATCGGCAGCCTCGTTGACCGTCCAGACATTAACGCGAAAACCTTTCTTCCGCGCCCATTCCATATATTTTTCGTCAACCATGTTGAACTGGGGATGGAGCTGCTCAGGCCTGAGAATAGGGATAAACCAACCCTTTCTTAGAATATGATCCAGAACCGGATTATCCTGCATCTTTTCGGTTTCATTGTAAAGCAGTCCCACCGGAATATCCTTGTCCGCCTGCTTCACCCGCAAAAGGGCAATGGGGTTAAAGGAGGAGACAACCACGCGGCCGTACAGATCGTACCCCTGGATCACGTCCACTACTGCAGCCTCGAGACCGTCGGTAACCGGGCTCACCGATTTTAACTCGATGTTGATCATCGTTTCGGGCTCCAGTATCTCGATAACCTCTTGCAGCGTGGGAATGCGCTCCCCGGTAAAAGCTTCGTTAAACCACGAGCCGGCGTCAAGCTCCCTGATCTCGTCCATGGTATGATCCTTTACCAGACCTTCGCCGTCCGTGGTCCGGTCAAGTTCCCAATCATGAATGACCGCCAGCTCTTTATCCTGGGAAAACATCACATCAAGCTCAACCCCATGGGCGCCCATCGCTTCGGCGGACAAAAAAGCAGAGAGCGTATTCTCGGGTGCTACCTCCTGGCCCCCGCGATGAGCAAAATTCAGGACCTCGTGGTCGCCGTAAAGATCGTCCAGCGGATCGGGAGTCCAGGTCCAGTAACGCACCCCCACAACCAGAAGGGCCAAAGCGATCACCATAACCACCGCGGCGACCAGCCATAAAATGATCTTGCCGACTACTTTAAGAAAGTTTACCATGGTTCGGCCATCTCCTATCAAATAAAAGTTTACCGGAACAAGAAAGGCGTTTGCACTTGTTTCCCAGCCATGTTCTCCCGTGGCAACGCCGGAACATCACCGCCAGTTATGGCAACACCTCCTTTAACGCTTGAAACTGTACCCCGAAAGAGATAACATGTAGATTAGGAATTCTTGATCTAAAGGCATAATCCTTTTTTGGACAGTGGGAAGTCTGAAAAAATAATCATTTAGGAGAGCGTGCCTTCCAAGGACACTTCTGCCGGTAAAAAGAAATTACCGGAATGCAGTAAATTATGCACCAGCTGCCAGGCAAAGGAGGCCCGCCGGTTGTCCAGCCCGCTCACACCAATCAAATCAGGATTAAAAAAAAGCCTGCGAATGCTGTGGTTCCTGGCAAAGATCGTTATCCCGATAACCTGCGCGGTTCAGTTTCTGGAACACTACGGTGTCCTGGAGTTGGTTTCTGCTTTCTTTGCACCCGTCACTGCCTGGTTCGGCCTTCCCGGGGAAACGGTGCTGCCGCTCATGCTCGGCTTCTTTACTAATTTTTATGCCTCTTTGGGTGCACTGACCACCATTTCACTCAGCTCCCGGCAGATCACCATCTTCGCACTCATCGTCGGGATCTGTCATGAACTGCCGGTGGAAACGGCGATCTGCCGCAGCACCGGGCTGAAAATATACCAGTCGGTTTTGCTGCGTTCAGGCACCGCTTTTGCCGCCGGCTTTCTGCTCCACGCGCTGTACACGGTCATCGGGGGGGGATAAAAGGATGGAAGTAGCCTTGGTTGTACTTAAAAACGGCCTTACCGGCGGGGTTCTAACCATTCTGCGGATTGCCCTTATTCTAACCCCAATCATGGTAGCGGTAGAACTGGCCCGCCACTACAATATTTTAGAAGCGCTTTCGGGAAAAATTAAAGGCATCCTCGATTTTTTGACCCTTCCCGTGGAAGCAGCATTCCCACTGCTTGTCGGCGCCCTTTTCGGTATCATTTACGGCTCTGCGCTGATTGTTGATTATGCCCGGGAAGGGCATTTGGGGAGAAGAGAGCTTCTTTTAATCGGTATATTTCTAAGCATCAGCCACTCCATGATCGAGGATACCCTGATCTTCTCCGCTTTTGGGGCCAACCCACTGATCATTGTCTTTATCCGTTTAAGCCTGGCGCTCCTGTTAACCCGCCTGGCCGCTTACGGAATAGATCTCTTCGACGCGCGCAAGAGCGCCGGGACGCTCCAAAAAGATAAAGAACTGTCCTGAAAATAGTTGGCGCTGGCTGTCCGCAAAATCCGGTGCTCAAAAAGAGGGTTCTCCGCTGCAC
>JAAZIE010000380.1 GCA_012510305.1 Bacillota bacterium
CGGGAAAACGCTTGTGGAGGTTTTCCCCCTCATCATTATCGCCTTCATCGTCGCCGGATCGGTTTCTTCGCTGATCTCAAAGGATCTGGTGACCAGGTGGCTGGGAGAAGGGGCCGGCTGGAAGGGGCCGCTGCTGGGTACGCTCATGGGCGCCCTGGTACCGGGCGGACCCTTTTTCTTCTACCCGCTGATGGCCACACTCATTGTTTCAGGAGCAAATATCGGCACGATGATCAGTTTTGTGGCCGCCAAAACCCTCTGGTATGTCGGGCGCATTCCCATTGAGATAGCTTTTGTGGGCGTGAAAGTCACGGTGGTCCGTATTTTGCTGACCTTTGCCATCCCCGTACTGGCGGGTGCAGCGGTAAATGCCTTCCTGCCCGGCTACGCGGAAAAAATCAGGGAGGAAGTGACACTGCTGCAGAAGAAGGGTAAAACAGCACAGAATAGAGGTGCAAATAAATGACCGGTGCAATGATTGTTCTAGCCATAATGGCGGTCATCCTGTTGTTCCTGGCCTACCGGCAGGGCAAACACCTGGAAAGCTTTAAGGAAGCCAAAAACCTCTTTCTTGCGGTGATACCGCTTTTGCTGTGCGCCTTTGTCGTTGTCGGTTTCATGAATGTGCTGATACCGGAAAAAGTTTTGCTCTCCTGGCTGGGGGCGGAATCCGGTTGGAAGGGGCTCGTTATCGGGCCGGCCATCGGCGCACTGGTACAGGGTGGCCCCTACGCCTTTTTCCCGCTTTTCGGCGCTCTTTTCCGCGACAGCATCTCCATCGGGGCGGCGATAGCGATGATCACCGCCTGGGGCATGATCAATGTGGGCCACCTGCCTTATGAGTTCACCTTCCTGGGATCCCGCTTTGTTATACTGAAATACGCTACCTATATCGCGGTCCCCACCCTGGTGGGCCTGCTGGCAAATATTTTATTCGGTTAAGTGCATTTCCCTGAAATGCCGGTGTCTCCCGGCCGCACCTGATATCGGCCTGCTGTGAGACCCTTTGCCCGGATGATATATTTGACTCTTCAGATCAACAAAGCCTATAATGAGGAATCATGCTGCGCCGCCGGACGGGAGTGGAAACAAAATGCTTAAGCTGCTGCGCTACCTCAAACCTTACAGCGCTTCGGTCGCTGCGGTTTTCGGTCTAACCTTTCTTCATTCCATCGCCGAACTGCTCCTGCCGACGCTGCTGGCCGCTATTGTCGACACCGGCATCGTCAACGGCAACGTCCCCTACATCCTGCAGAGAGGCGGGATCATGCTCCTGGTGGCGCTGGGCGGAGCGGCCTGCATCATCACCGGAAACTATCTTTCCTCCAGGGTGGCGCTCGGATTCGGGGCGGATCTGCGCAGCAGCATCTTCGAGCATGTGGAAAGTTTTTCTCTCCCCGAATTTGACCGCATCGGCACCGCCTCGCTGATCACGCGTACAACCAACGATATCACCCAGATACAGATGGTCGCGGTGATAGTGCTGCGCATGATGATCGGTGCTCCCTTGATGTGCATCGGCGGGATCATCATGGCGCTGTCGCGCGATGTGCAGCTTTCCAAGGTGCTTCTGGTGATCATTCCCTTCCTGGGCCTTGCGGCAACTTTCGCCGCCTCACGGGTGATCCCGCTCTTCCGCACCATGCAGCGGAAGCTGGACCGGCTGAACCTGGTGCTGCGCGAAAACCTGACCGGGATCAGGGTCGTCCGCGCTTTCAACCGCACACAGCAGGAGCAAAAGCGGTTCGACAGGGCCAACGAGGAGCTCACCGCCACCGCGATCAAGGTGAACAAGATCATGGCCGCCATCATGCCGGCGATGATGATCAGCCTCAACTTCACCGCCATCGCCGTGATCTGGTTCGGCGGCCTGCGCATCGACGCCGGGCAGATGCAGCTGGGCGACCTGATCGCTTTTCTGCAATATATCATGCTGATCATGTTTTCGCTGATCATGGTCTCGATGATGTTCATCATGCTGCCCCGCGCCTCTGTTTCCGCAGACCGGATCAACGAGGTGCTGGCGATCGTCCCCGGGATCACAGACCCGGCGCCGGCAGTCACAGCAAAGGGGGCCGCAAAAGGCCTGGTGGAGCTGAAAGAGGTGGCCTTCAGCTACCCCGGGGCCGAGCAACCGGTGCTCAGCGGGATCACCTTCAGCGCCGCCCCCGGAGAGGTTACCGCCATTATCGGCGGAACCGGGTCGGGCAAGACGACGCTGGTGAACCTGCTGCCGCGTTTCTACGATGTCAGCAGCGGCGCTATCTGCATCGACGGGGTGGACCTGCGGCAGATGGCGCAGGCGGAGCTGCGGGCAAAAATCGGCCTGGTCCCCCAAAAAGCGTTCCTTTTCAGCGGCAGCGTGGCCGATAACATCAGGTTTGGCTTTGAAGAGGCCACGGATGAAGAGATCAGAAAGGCGGCCGCCATCGCCCAGGCCGGCGGCTTCATCGCGGAGCTGCCGGGCGGTTTCGACGCCCCCATCGCCCAAGGCGGCGCCAACCTTTCGGGCGGCCAGAAACAGCGGCTGGCCATCGCCCGCGCCCTGGTGCGGCGTCCCCGGATCTTCATCTTTGACGACAGCTTCTCGGCCCTCGATTTCAAGACCGACGCCAGGCTGCGGGCGGCGCTGAAAGAAGAGACCGGTGCGGCAACGGTCTTCATCGTCGCCCAGCGCGTCAGCACGATCATGGACGCCGACCGCATTGTGGTCCTCGAGAGCGGGAAGATTGCCGGGATGGGCACGCACAAAGAGCTGCTGAACAGCTGCCCGGTCTACCGCGAGATCGTCCTCTCACAGCTGGCCGAGGAGGAGATCGCATGAGCAGGGACACCGGGGTGAAGCACGGCGGGCAGCAGCGGAGACCGATGGGCGGCAGGGGGCCGATGGGCGGGCGCGGCATGGGCATGCCCGTGGAGAAACCGAAGGATTTCAAGGGCTCGCTGAAGCGCCTTGCCGGCTATCTCAAGCCGCACCGCTACCGCCTTTCCGCTGTCCTGGCGATGGCTCTTTTCAGCACCTTGTTCAACATCGTCAGCCCGAAAGTGATGGGGCTGGCCACCACCAGGCTCTTTGAAGGGATTACACAGAAACTGCAGGGGGTGCCCGGAGCGGGGGTTGATTTTGAGTACCTGCTGCGCATCCTGCTTATCCTCGGCGCCCTTTATCTTTTCAGCGCTGCCTTCAGCTTTGCGCAGCAGTTCATCATGGCCGGCGTGGCCCAGCGCACGGTTTACGATATGCGCGAGGATGTGAACCAGAAGCTGGCCCGCCTGCCGCTTAAATATTTTGATTCCCGCCCCCACGGCGACATCCTCAGCCGCGTGACCAACGATATTGACAACGTCAGCTCCACCCTGCAGCAGAGCCTTACCCAGCTGATCACCGCGGTGGTGTCCCTGGTGGGGGTGCTGGTGATGATGCTGCTGATCAGCCCGCTGCTGACCCTGCTCACCCTGATCGTGCTGCCCCTGGCCTTCCTGGTAACGAGAACGGTGGCCCGCCGCTCGCAGCGTTACTTCGCCCGCCAGCAGAAAGAGCTGGGCGAGCTCAACGGGCACGTGGAAGAGATGTTCAGCGGCCATGTGCTGGTGAAAGCTTTCGGGCGGGAGGGCGACGCCGTGTCCCGTTTCGACCGGATCAACCGGCGCCTCTACGACGCCGGGTGGAAGGCCCAGTTCGTTTCGGGGATCATCATGCCGCTGATGATGCTGATCAACAACCTGGGCTTCGTCATCGTCAGCGTGGCCGGCGGGATCATGGTGGTGCGGCGCGCCCTGCCCATCGGCGATGTGCAGGCTTTTATCCAGTACGCCCGTCAGTTCACCATGCCGATCACGCAGACCGCCTCGATCGCCAATATCCTGCAATCCACGATCGCCTCGGCGGAGCGCGTTTTTGAGCTGCTCGACGAAACCGAGGAGAGCCCCGACAGCGAGGGGCCGGCGCTGCCCGGAACGGCCCGGGGGGAGGTCCGCTTCAAAGAGGTCAGCTTCAGCTACAGCAGCGAGGCCCCCCTGATCGAAAAGATGAACATCAAGGTGGAGCAGGGGCAAACGGTGGCCATTGTCGGCCCCACCGGGGCGGGCAAGACCACGCTGGTAAACCTGCTCATGCGTTTCTATGAGCTCGACGGCGGAACGATCACCGTGGACGGCATCGACATCGGCAAGCTCAAGCGCGGCGATCTGCGCGCTGTTTTCGGCATGGTGCTGCAGGATACCTGGCTCTTCAACGGCACGATCAGGGATAATGTCGCTTACGGGCGGCCCGGCGCCCCGGAGAGTGAAATCGTCCGCGCGGCCAAAGCAGCCCGCGCCGATCACTTTATCCGGACGCTGCCCCGGGGTTACGACACGGTGCTGAACGAGGAAGCCTCGAATATTTCGCAGGGCCAGAAGCAGCTGCTCACCATCGCCCGCGCCGTTTTGGCCGATCCGGCCATCCTCATCCTCGACGAGGCCACCAGCAGCGTCGATTCACGCACGGAGCTGCTGATCCAGAAAGCGATGGCCGGGCTGATGCAGGGACGGACCAATTTCGTGATCGCCCACCGCCTCTCCACTATCCGCGAGGCCGACCTGATCCTGGTGATGGATGAGGGCAGCATTATCGAAAAGGGGACTCACCGCGAGCTGCTGGCACGGGAAGGGTTCTACGCGGAGCTTTACAACAGCCAGTTTGCCGGGAGCAACCGCGCCGGTGAGGCGGTATGAGCTTATTCGCACGGCAGTGATTGAGATAGGATGACAATTTTGTCTAGCTTCATCGTGACCGCGCCACCCTCACAGATGTAGAAAAGCCCACCTAGCCGAAACCATTTGGATACCTTCGCCTGACCGTCCCTTAAATAGAGGGAATTTACACTCAATTGTTGAATATGATCAGCTATCACCCGGAAGGCCGGGGTTAACCCGGATAAAATTAAAGCCCGGGTGCCCGCCCGGCAGTGACACCCCACGGCCAAAGGAGGAGAATAGATGAAGGCGAAATGGTACGGCACGGCCACAATAGCTTTTTCAGTGAAGGGAAAGTCGATTCTTTTTGATCCTTATTTTCCGATGAATCCGGATTTACCGAAACCAAACCTTTTGGAACTGGCCGCCTACGTCGATATTTTCATTACGCACGGTCATTTTGACCACCTCATCGATGTGCCGAAGGTTGTCGCGGCCGGCGGCGGGCCCGTCTTTTGCTCTGAGACGGCGGCGGAGACCCTTCTTCGCGAGGGGGTCAAGGAAAAGGATATTCGCGTGATCAAACCCGGCGACGAGGTGGAGCGCGGCCCCTTCAAGGTAACTGTCTTTAAAGGAAAGCACATCCGCTTTGACCTCAAGCTTATTTTGCAAACCCTGTTCAACCGGCGCGTGGCTCTGTACCGTCACAATTTAAAGTCTCTGCTCAAGGCAAGCCTGCGCTATCCCAAGGGCGAAGTGCTTGTTTTTCTCATCGAAGCCGAAGGGAAAAGAGTGCTGCAGCTGGGCAGCCTGAGCCTGGATGAGCAGGAGCGCTACCCCGAGAAGTTCGATCTTCTGGCCCTGCCCTACCAGGGCCGCTCCGATCTGCTCTCTTATTCCCCGCAGTACATCAGCCGGCTGCGGCCCAAAGCGATCTACCTGCACCATTTCGACGATTCCTTCCCCCCCGTCTCCAGCCCCGTCGATGTGGAGCCCTTTATCAGTGAGATGGCCAGGGATTTCCCCGGCACAAAGGTGATCCATCCGGAAGTGTTTGAGACGGTGTCCTTTTAAAGGGGACCGTCGCCCCGGATTCATGGTAAATCCCCCCCCCCGGCCCCCCTTTGAAAAAGAATGCAGCCTGAAGGATCTGTTGCGTTAAGGGGGGGATTTGGTTGAAAAGCCGGGCGGTCGTTCTGCCCGCGGCCGGGCCGGTAGAGACTCTTCGCTGCGCTCAGAGTGACACGGAGGGGGC
>JAAZIE010000044.1 GCA_012510305.1 Bacillota bacterium
CTGCGCTGGGATCCCCGGGAGATAGCCGATCCGCTGCTTGGCTCGGTGCACGATCCGATCTATCAGGGAGCGCGGCGAAGCCTGGCTGACGGCGGAATCCCCGAACCAAAATTGGGGTTGGTCTCCGATGCCCACGGCGGAATACTTTTTATTGATGAAATTGGCGAAATGGATTATGCGCTGCAGAACAAGCTGCTCAAGGTTCTCGAGGATAAGCGGGTTAGCTTCGATTCCGCTTACTATGATCCCACCGATTCAAAGGTCCCCAAGTATATCCACCTTCTTTTTGAGAAGGGCGCGCCGGCGGACTTTATTTTGATCGGGGCGACGACCCGTCCGCCGGAGGCGATTTCACCCGCTTTCCGCTCGCGCTGTTCCGCAATTTTCTTCGAGCCGCTTACACCGGTGGAGATAGAGCAAATTGTGCACAGCTCCGCGGCCAGGTTGGGCCTGGCGATGGAGCCGGAAGCGGCACGCCTGGTGAGCCGCTACACCTGCGAAGGGCGGCGGGCGGTAAACCTGCTGGTCGACGCCTACGGACGGGCTCTTTATGAAAATGAGCGCAGGGTGAAAGGAGAGCAGCAGCTCATCGTCAGCGCCGCGCTGATGGAGAAAGTGCTGTTGAGCAGCCGATTTTACCCCCTGAGCCCGGTTTGGACGGGCGATAAAGCTGAAACCGGCCGGGCGCTCGCTCTCGGCGTAAGCGGTTATACCGGACAGGTGCTGGAGATCGAGGCGCTGGCCTTTCCCGCCGCCACCGCCGGCCGGGGGGAGATTCGGTTTAACGAAACTGCCGGCTCGATGGCGCGAGATTCCGTCTTTGTGGCGGCTTCGCTGCTGCGCCGTTTGACCGGTGTCGATCTCAAGGATTTTGATCTTCACCTCAATGTTGTCGGAGGCGGCAATATAGACGGCCCTTCCGCCGGTGCGGCTATCTTTCTGGCCATATTGAGCGCGGTAAAAAAGATCCCCCTGCGCCAGGATTGTGCGGTTACCGGTGAAATATCGCTGCGCGGACAGCTGAAAACAGTGGGCGGGATCACCGAGAAGATCTACGGAGCCTGCCTGGCGGGCTTAAGAAAAGTAATTGTTCCTTCAGCCAACGGCGCCGGGACAGTTTACCGTTTTCCCGACATAAAGATCGCCACTGCCGGGGATGTTGAGGAGCTGCTGCCCCATTTTATGTCGCCGGAGACAGTCCGGCAGTTGCGCACGGTCGATAAGGAGAATTAAATTAAGCAGATGATTCTTACAGGTGACAAGGTGCCCCCGCAAAGTATCGAAGCGGAGCAATCCGTTCTCGGCTCAATGATCATTGAAAGAGAAGCGATCTACATAGTGGCGGAGCTGCTCCGGGGTACTGATTTTTATCGCACTGCTCATCAGAGAATTTTCGAGGCGATCATCGCCTTGAGTGAAAAGGGCGAGCCGGTAGACCTGGTTACCCTGGCCGAGGAACTGCAGCGGCAGCGCTCACTGGAAGAAGCGGGCGGAACCGCCTATCTCAGCGCTCTGGCCGGGGCGGTTCCCACTGCGGCCAATGTCGAGTACTATGCCCTCATTGTCCGGGATAAATCGGTTTTGCGCTCGATGATCAACACCGCCACCAAGATTGTGACGGGCTGTTATGAGGGCCCGCCGGATGTGGAAGAATTTCTGGATAGCGCCGAGCAGCAGATCTTCGAAATCGGGCGCAAGGGGCAGCAGAAGGGTTTTGCCCCCTTGAAAGAGGTTCTCAAGGAGGCCTTTGATCGCATTGAGCACCTCTTCGACGACAAGAAGGGAGTCACCGGGCTTGCCACCGGCTTTACCGATCTGGATCAGATTTGCTCAGGGCTTCAGCCATCGGACCTGGTTATCGTCGCCGCCCGGCCCAGCATGGGCAAAACAACCCTGGCCTTGAATATGGCTCACCATATTACGGTTAAAGAGAAGAAGCCGGCTGCTTTTTTCAGCCTGGAGATGTCCCGGGAACAGTTGGCCCAGCGGATGCTCTGCACCGAGGCAAAGATCGACGCTCACAACCTGCGCCGCGGCTTTCTTTCACAGGAGGAATGGCAGAAGCTGACGCGTGCAGTCGGCCCTTTGGGCGAAGCACCGCTCTACGTGGACGACTCGGCGTCGCTTTCGGTGATGGAGGTGCGGGCCAAAGCGCGCCGTCTGAAGGCCGAAAAAGGGTTGGAAGCGGTTTTTGTCGATTATTTGCAGCTGATGCGCGGTTTCAGCAGGGCGGAGAACAGGCAGCAGGAGCTTTC
>JAAZIE010000381.1 GCA_012510305.1 Bacillota bacterium
AGCAAAGCCTCTGCTCTCTTATTGTTCTTTTTCCGAACCCTGCAATCCACCTTGTTCGATTTCGCATAGCTTTTAAGCCATCTGCTGTAGCCCACTCCCGATATTTCACCCTCTATTTGGAGCAGCAACGCGGACCTGCCCCGCATATGCCGTGCAATATTTTTCTTTACAGAGGGGCCTTTATTAAAATGACTGTCCCCCAGCAATTTACAAAGCGCTTTGTAATAGGGGTACTTTAAGCGACGTTTGATCTTTTGTTTCATTTATTAATCTGCTCCTTTGATCCATTTTGCACGGTCGGTTAAACATAAATCGGACACTACCCGGCCGGCAAAGTTGAAGGGCGTACCCCTTCCCGGAAAATGAAACGGGGCCATGTTGGGCCTGGAGTCTATTTTATATACCGCCCAGCGCTGCCCGCCGGCAGGCTTCTCAGGGCAGGGGATAAGCATCTGGACAACAGCAAGCTCCAGGCCGGGGATGGCAGCTACCGCCTGGACCGCTTTTTCTTTAAAATCCGCGTGGAGCAAGTCATCGATGCTTGCCGTTTCGCCCCCATATTCCAGCCCTACTGCCGACTCCAACAAGATTTTTTCACCCTCAGCCAGCACCTTGTCCCATTTTGTGTCCTCTAAGCGGCTCTCTAAAAGGTGATCAACGCTTACGGGGTTCTCTTTGTACCATGGGTTCTGAGCTCGTCCCTCATTTTCACGCTCAATTAGCTGCTTAATGGTAGAAACACCATCACCGGATATACCAAGCGGCTCCGCGATGATCCCGCCGACAGCGCTTCCGCCAACAACAGCAACGAACACGCTCCAGCTGTCAAAGTGCTCTTCGATGAGCATGCGGTTGGTCCCCATTTTTTTTGCTCTCTTCCAGACATCTTCCAGTTCGTTTTCATCGCTAACCAGATAGGTTTCATACTGGCGCGGGTGCATATTGGTTACAGTAACCGGCTTGGGCAAGCGTTTAAAATATGCAAGGGCTTCTTCCCACTGGCGGCACCTGAACCTGGCGCCGCGCAGCACCGGCAGGCCCTTTAGCGCCAGCAGCTTTTTGGCGGGGTAGATCCTGCTGCAAACCCGGTCGCAGAAAAGAGAACTGTGCAGCATACCGGTAACACCGATTTTGTTCCCTTTGCCTATCTCCAACAGCTCTTCGTAAAGATGAACCGCTTCGTAGCCCCGATCTTTGAACTCTTCCGAAAACAGCTGCGTGTTCAGCGAACAGCCGTTGCCTTGGGGAACCTCCGGGCGCTCATATGCATTGGTATCAGCCCGGGTAACCGCCAATGTGCTCCTGGTACCGGCCTGCAGCATTTCGCTTACAGGACGTTCATCTTTAACGACAAAGCCGTCCTTTACCGCTTCATCCGCCGGATAAATTTGCAGGCCGTCCACCAGGCAGCTGTTTTCTTTCCAGCTCCAAATTTGCTCTAAAAAGGTTAGGAGATGGTGCCGCGGACCGGAGGCAAGGACTTCGCAAATATGATCACCTGGCCTGATAAACCCGTTAATGTTCAGCTCTTTGGCCAGTTCAGAAACCCATTTTGAGAAGGACAGATCAAAATAACCCGTTATTTCAACCCTCGCTGTATCGATAGGGTAAAAGCGGTCCCCGGTTTCCTCTGGAAACATATGATCGATAAGGCTCCTGGCAGAGTCAAAAGCAGGGCCGTACAGCGGATAGATCACGTTTTCAATGTTGGCGGTAGAATTTAGCTCGATAATGGCACAGTTCTGCTCATCCCTTGGCAGGTCGATCCTTTCAACCAATAGATCGATGCCCCAGTAATCGTCTATCCCGAAAACGTCGGCGGCTTCTTCGGCCAGGCTCATGAGATCAGGGTGGATTAAATCTGTGACGCTAACGCTGTCGGCCCCTTCGCAAATATTAGCCTTGAGGTGCAAAAAGACCGTCTCATCTTTTTCTGGAACGCTGCTCCAGGAATGGCCCTGGCGCTCAAGATAGCTGTCTGAATAAGCGTTGGGAATAACCAGGTTCTTGCTCAGCCGCGGGTTGGTCATGCGGAGCCTGTTTTTGTCATCAACGAGCTGCTCCACTGTTTTAGCCCCATCACCGACGATATTGGCCGGCACCCTGAAAAGTGCCGCCCTGGCGACGCCCCCGATGATTACCACGCGAATATCCACACCCTGGACGAGCTCTTCGACCACGATCCGATCATGATACCTTTGGGCGTACTCCCAAGCGGTTTTCAGAGCCGCCTTTGTGCGGACATCGACGGTTACACCGGCCCCGTTTAAACCCACGGCCGGCTTAACCACCAGCGGTTTGCCAACAGAGGCCAGATATTTCCTGGCGGAGCGCAGATCTGTAAACACCTTCCCTTCAGGGACGGGCAACCCGGAGCGGGACAGAAAATCTTTGGCCAGTTGTTTGTGATCGGTGAGGGTATGCACAATGGTGGGTACCCTGGTCGTCTGCGATCTCTGTATGCCGATCTCTTTTACCGGCGAAACAAAAAAGATATCCTTGTTTAGACAGCGGATCTGGAATACGTTTCGCTCATCTGCAGCCCTGATCAGTTCATCGGCGCCTACCAGCCGCTCCGCCTCCACCGGATAACGATTGGGTTCGCCTTTAATCGATTCGATCTGCCCCAGGGTATTGATGATGCGATCAGCCGTCCCCTGGGACCAGGAAACCTGGCTGGCCCGTTTATCTTGAGAGCCGGATTTTTTGGGCTTGTTAAACCATTTCTCTTCAACCTTGAGCACTTTGGCTCTTTTCGAGCCTTTCCATGACGCCCTGGCCACCCTTTCGATATCCACGCCGTCGCCGATCAAAAGCGCCACCACCGCTTTTCTGCCCCAGTTGCGTGCCCAGCAAACGAGGCCGTTAACGCGCGCCCTCCGGCGTATCCAGCCCGGGAAACCTACGCCTACCACCTCACCTTTTATCAGAAGACGCACTGCCGACTTGTTATTTCTAATCAGCTTCCTGGTAAGGCGCAGTTTTAGCGGAGAGCCCTCATATGGGTTCAGAGCGCGGCTGTTGGGATTTAATAGAACACAAAGAGCCCAGTAGTACAGCACCCGCACCGCTTTTTTTATCTTGCTCCAGCTCATTACGAAATCCCCCTATTTCCACAGTGTCCTTTCCGTAAAGCACAGCTCGTTGACGATCCTTTCAACCAGGTTGTGAGACCGGCCCTTCCAGGGAAAATGAAATGAAGCCGCGGCGGGCCGGGGATCTATTCTTTTTACCGCCCACCGCTGGGCCGAAGCCGCTTCAGCGGGGCGGGGAACGATCAGGTGAACAAAAGCCAGCTCGAGCCCGGGAACAGCCTCGACTGTCTCCACCGCCAGATCTTCAAAATCGCGGTGCAGTTCGCCTTCCAGGCCCACCGATTCTCCGCCCAGCTCCAGCACCGCTTCGGACTCCAGGGCGATCACTTTGCCCCGGGGCGGGACCTCTTCCGGGCGGCAGCCCGCGGCGGCAAAACGCTTTTCAAAGCAGCCGGCAGCGGGTAGGGGCTTGCTGCGGTACCACGGGTTCATCTGCCGGGCGGCGTTCTTTTCTTCAAGCAGCCGCGTCAGCGTCCGCTCCCCATCGCCGCACAGGCTGAGCGGCAGCAGCATCTGCGCTCCAACGAACTGCCCGGCGACCACGGCGGCACAAATGTTTCGCCCCGGCAGCTGCTCTTCGATGACAAGGTACCTGACCCCCCGGTTAACCGCTTCTCGCCAGGCTGTGATCAGCCCGCTTTTACTGTTAACCGGTAAAGAGTAGTTCCCCTGCGGGTGGATCACGGTCAGGGTGCAGGCGCTCTTCAGTATTGCAAAGTAGCGCAGCGCCCGGTTCATCTCGCTCAGTTTAAAGCGCAGCCCGCGTAAAACCGGAATCCCCTTTAAAGCCAGCATTTTCTTGGCCGGATTAATGTTTTCGCAGGCTTTGTCGCAAAATAGAGAACTAAAGTAGATATTCGTAATCCCCCGGCGGTTGTCCTTTTTTATTTTCAACAGATCCCCACCCTGCGCCTCGGCGCTGCAGCCCCTCTCTGCGAACTCGCTCAGAAAAAGGGCGGTGTTGATCTCCTCCTCGAAAGCACCGCTCCCGGGTTCAGGAGGATCAGCCTGCCGGGCCGCCTCTTCCAAAGCGGGGCGGGATGGGGCGGCACAATTTGTGAGGCCGGCCCGCTCCGGCCTGACCCTGAAGGGCCCTTCCACTGTAGCGCTGTGAGCGGCCAGCCGAAAGCCGTCAACAAGCCAGTCGCTCTCCTGCCGGCCCCACAGCCAGTCCAGGAAAGAGAGCACCCGGTGCTTGCGGCCGCAGACTACCGCTTCGGCGGTGCGGCCGGCTGGCCGGATAAAGCCCTGCAGGTCCAGCTTGCGGGCCCGCTCTTCGGTGCGCCTGAAGAACCCGGGGCTGAGTTGGCCCGTAATCTCCACCGCGAAAGATTCAAGGGGATAGGCGCGGTCCGGTGAATCTTCGGGGAAGAGAGAATCGATGAGCGCGCCGGCGGCATCAAAGGGCTCGCCGTGGAGCGGAAATTGAACGTTAAAGATATTCGCCCGGGAATTAATCTCTAAAATGACGCAGCGCTGCTCTTCCCGGGGCCGATCGATCCTTTCGACGAGCAGATCGACACCCCAAAAATCAACGACGCCGAAGGCGGCTGCGGCCTCTTCGGCCAGGCGCATCAGGTCGGGGTGAATCTGCCCGGTCAAGACCACGCTGTCGGCCCCCGCGCCGATATTGGCCTTCAGGCGGAGGAAGATCACCTCACCTTTTTCGGGGATGCTTTTCAGGGAATAACCCTGCCGCGCCAGGAATTTTTCAATGTTCAAATCGGGAATGATCGGGGCCTTGCCCAGGCGCGGATTTTTAAAGCGCACCCTGTTTTTTTGCAGGATAAGACGGTCAATGCTGCTCCTGCCATCACCAACAACGTGGGCGGGGACTCTTAAAAGAGCGGCGCGGGCCCGGCCCCCGATCACGAGGACGCGGATATCCAAACCCTGGACATATTCCTCCAGGATCACCTGCTCATGGTACTGCCGGGCATAGCTGAAAGCGGCGCCGAGCTCTCCGGCGGTGCGCACATCGACGCTGACGCCGAGGCCGTAGGAACCCTGCAGGGGCTTGACCACAAGGGGGCGGCCGCTTTGTTCCAGGTATTCCGCTGCCCGGTCGAAAGCGTCAAAGAGGCGGCCCTCGGGCACAGGCAAGCCCCGGGCGGCCAGGTAGCTTTTGGCCAGGTGCTTATGGTCTGTCAAAGAGCGCACCAGCGAAGAGACCCGCGAGCTCTGAGATTGCTGCAGCCCCAGCTCTTTTTGGGGCGAAACCAAGTAGTTGACATTGCCCAGCCGGGCGATAAAAAGGTTGCGCTCTTCCGCGGCCCGGGCCAGCTCCACTGCATTGCTGTACTTACCCTTGACCGGAAAACGGTTTGTTTTTTTCATCACCGGGTCGAGATAGGCCAGAGCATCTTTGAGCAGCTTGATCGTTTCCCGGGTGCGCCGGGGCTCGACCTCTGTCTCTTCAGGATCACCGGTCTTTTCACGATTGTACCATTTTTCCCTGACCCGGTAGACCCGGGCCCTGGCAGGGCCCTGCCAGGCCTCGCGGACAACGGACTCGAGAGATTCCTGGGATCCGGCGAGAACAGCCCCCAGAATATGCGGGGCGCGATAGAAGACGAGGCTTTCGAGCTGATGAAGCCTGGCTTTCTGGCGCAGCCAGCTTCTAAAACCCACCCGGGCTATCTTCCCATGGATCGCCAGGGTTACCGCTGTGTTTTTGTTTTCGGGCGCTGACCGGGCAAGCCGCTGCTCCAGCGGTGAGCGGTGAGCCCTTCGCCGGGCGGGAAAAGCGCTGCAGAGAAACCAGTACCCGGTCATCCTTGCCAGCCGTCTCAGCGACCCTGTTTTTATCATCGAAACTCCCTTTTTCAACCTGCCGCCTCTTCCATGGGAAAACCGATCCGGCATCAGAGCGCCGGGAGGCGGCAGATACTGTTGTTTATGTATGGATTACTGCTGCTGTGGAATGGGGACTGCGCTGTCCACCACACGCTCGGCACACTTTCCATCGCTATACCGGTGAAAGAGCCCCCTTGCAAAACGGTAACCGGGTGCAAGCCCGGGATGCTGCTCTCCGCTGACCAGCTCTCCCAGGGCCGCTTCCAGCTCCGTGTAAGTGTACACCTTGGTTCCCGGGTATAGTTCGACCAGATCCCATAAGAATCCTCTTTTTTTACTGTAATCCTGCAGATCATACCAGTAGGCCAGAAGAGGCCTTCCCGTAAGGAGAAAATCAAGCCCGATCGATGAATAATCGGTTACCAGTATGGCTGTATTCTTTAAAAGCACCTCCGTTTCGGGGTACCTTTCAGACCCCAGGTTCAAAAAGGCGCTGCTGCTGTAAAGTTTTTTAAATTTAAGCTCGTCTTTCTTGTGCAGGCGCAGGCCCAGCACGTGGTTGTTTTTGTTGAGGATGCGGGCCAGCCTGTCG
>JAAZIE010000382.1 GCA_012510305.1 Bacillota bacterium
CTGCCCTTTACCGGGGGAGAAGCGCTTTATTTTTACGATATGCGCAAGTTCGGCGGTTTCTGGTTCCTGGAAAAGCAGGATTACCGCCCCCCTGAAGGATACCTGCTGCTCGGCCCCGATATCTGGAGCGAAGTGGACGAGGATACCTTTATTGCCCTTTTGAAGGCGAGGCCGCGTGCGCGGATCAAGCCGCTTCTTCTGGACCAGCGCTTTGTTGCCGGGATGGGCAATATTTACACCGACGAAAGCCTTTTTCGCAGCGGCATTCACCCCTGCCGCCGCATCTCTTCTCTCTCCGAAAAAGAGGCCCGGGAGCTGTTCCGGGAGATCTGCGCGGTTTTAACTGACGGGATCGCCTGCGGCGGCACCACCACCCGCGATTATCGCAATATCTACGGCGGTACCGGCTCCTTTCAGGATCTTCTAAAGGTCTACGGCCGCAAAGGCGCCCCCTGTTTTCGCTGTGGCGGCCCTATCGAGCGCATCGTTGTCGCCGGGCGGGGCACCTACTTTTGCCTCCGCTGCCAGCCCTGATCAGCGTGGTGGCGAAGGGGCTATAAAAAAAAGGTGACAGTAGGTACGTCCCCCTGTCACCTTTTCACCTTCCACCTGTTGTTTTCATATGATAGCAGCGTGAAACAGGCGGAGGTGAGCCGAAAAGTGCCCTGGGCGTTCTCTTTGCTTCTGGCCCTGGCGGTAAGCGTTGACGGTTTTAGTGCGGGCTTTTCCTGCGGTTTGCGGAAGCTGGTGATCCCCTTTTCTTCTGTTCTGGCCATCAGCGGGCTGTCGGCGGCTGCAGTGGCCTGCTCCATGCTCGCCGGGAGCGGCGCCGCGCGGTTGTTTCCTTTCCGCCATCTCTCAGTTTTAGGCGGAGCAGCCCTGATCTGTTTCGGCCTCTTCGTTGTGGGGCAGTATGTCAGGGGGAGCCAAGTGTTGGCAAAAAAAAAGGGGGGCTCCCCAAAAGCAGGTTCACCGCCTCAAAAGCCCCGCGGGCTCGTGACCCTGCTGCAGCGTCCCGAGGAGGCCGACCTCGATCGCTCCGGTACGCTCAGCGTGAAAGAGGCGCTCCTGCTGGGCTCGGCCCTGGCCGCGGACGCCCTGGCGGCCGGCTTTGGCGCCGCCCTGATCGGGCTGCCTTTTATCCCCACGGTCCTGGCGGTGGGGTTAACCAAGCTGGTTCTTTTGCCCCTGGGTGTTGCCCTGGGCCGCATCGCCCTGCACAGGGTGGCCATCCCGCATGCTCCCCTGTGGGGGGGTGCAATTTTAATTGTAATTGGTATAATAAATCTATTCTAGGCCGGTAAAGGCGGGCATACAGGTGAAATGATGATCATTGTTGGTTTAACCGGGGGGATTGCCTCCGGAAAAAGTACCGTAGCGCGCATGCTGCAGGAGAAGGGTGCCCTTCTGCTTGATGCCGACCGCATTGCCCGGGAGGTTGTTCTTCCCGGCACAGCGGCCTGGTCTGAGCTCAAAGCATGGCTGGGGCCTTCGATTATCGGTCCCGGCGGCGCTGTCGATCGCGAGCGGCTGGGGGAGCTGGTCTTTGCCGATCCCGCCGCCAGGCAGCGGCTGAACGCCATTGTCCATCCGCGGATTTTTGAGATATTCTCCCGCCGCACCGAAGAGATTCAGCGCCGCCAACCTTCGGCGGTGCTTGTTTACGACGTGCCGCTCTTGATCGAGTCGAAGATGAACCGGCTGGTGGACCTGGTTCTGCTGGTTTATGTCCCCCCGCAGGTCCAGCGGCGGCGCCTGCAAAAAAGGGACAACCTTTCGCCGGCGGAAACCGCCTCCCGGCTGCGGGCCCAGATGCCCCTGGAAGAGAAAAGGGCTTATGCCGATATCATTATCGACAACCGCGGCAGCCTTGAGTCGACTAGGGGCCAGGTTGACTGCTTCTGGGCCGGGCTCCGGAATAATGGGGCAGAATAAGTTTATTATCAAGATGGGGCGGTGAGGGCTCTGCGCCGGATCTATTATCTTCTGGCCTTTTTGATCTTTTTTGGATTGACCTGCTGCCTTTTAGCCAGCCCCCGGCTGGAGCGCTATTTTTACCCCCTCTATTTCCGGGCGGAGATCAGCGCAGCGGCGCAGGAGCAGCAGCTTGATCCTTACTTGATTGCCGCGGTGATCCGGACTGAGAGCAACTTTCGGGAAAACGCTGTCTCGCCCAAGGGCGCCCGGGGTTTGATGCAGCTGCTGCCCTCCACGGCCGAATGGATCGCCGAGAAAAATGGAGAAAGCGACTTTCATCCCGACAAGCTTTTTGAGCCCGGTTACAACATTGCCGCCGGCAGCCGCTACCTGGCCGAGCTGCTGAAGCAATTTAACGATAACGAGGTTATGGCGCTGGCTGCTTACAACGGGGGACGGGGCCGGGTTCAGCACTGGCTGGAAGAGGGCACCTGGGATGGAAGCGAGGCCAACCTGGAGCAGGTCCCCTTTGGCGAGACCCGCGCTTTTGTCCGGCGCACCTTGAAAAATTACCGGAACTACCGGCGCTTGTATGGAAATGAATGGGAAATACCCTCACCGGCGCCGGCTTATAAGAGATCGCCCGGCGGGGAAAGCCGCCTGGCGACAGCCTATCAGGAGGAGATACCATGCATGAAATTACTTTGATTCGCGGAGACGGCATCGGCCCGGAGATTGTTGCCGCAACCCTGGATGTGATCGAGGCGACAGGGGTGGCCATTGACTGGAAAGAGGCCGCCGCCGGGGAGAGCGCCCTTGAAAGCTGCGGCGCGGCGCTGCCGGAGGAAACCCTGGATTCGCTGCGGGAGACCCGGATCGGGCTGAAAGGGCCGCTCACCACACCGATCGGTTCGGGTTTCCGCAGCATCAACGTGGCCCTGCGCAAAGCGCTCGATCTGTACGTTAATCTGCGCCCCGCCAGGAGCTATCCCGGAGTGAGCTCGCCTTACCGGGATATCGACCTGGTTGTGGTCCGTGAAAACACGGAAGATCTTTATGCCGGGGTGGAACATATGGTCGGTCCCGATGCCGCGGAGAGCATCAAGATCATCACCCGCAGCGCTTCGGAGCGCATCGCCCGCTATGCTTTTGAATATGCTCTCCGGGAGAAACGCCGCAAAGTTACGGTGGTCCACAAGGCCAATATTCTGAAACTCAGCGACGGGCTCTTCCTGGAGGCGGTCCGCAGCGTGGCGGCGGAGTATCCCGGTGTGGAATTCGAGGAGAGGATCGTAGACAATATGGCCATGCAGCTGGTCCAGAAGCCGCATTTTTACGATGTCATGGTGATGCCTAACCTTTACGGAGATATCCTTTCCGACCTTTGCGCCGGCTTGATCGGGGGCCTGGGGCTGGCGCCCTCGGCCAATATCGGCGATGGAATCGCCCTTTTTGAGCCGGTGCACGGCAGCGCCCCCAAGTACAGGGGAAAAGACAGGGTTAATCCCACGGCGATGATCCTCACCGCTGCGCTGATGCTGCGCCATCTGGGAGAGGCCGCTGCCGCCGGCCGGATCGAAAAAGCGGTGGCCGGCGTGCTCGAAGAAGGGAAAATGCTGACTTACGACCTGGGCGGAAGCGCCGGAACAGCAGCGATGGGCCGGGCTATCGCCGAGAAAATAAAAAGAGATCGCTAACGCTTGGCCGGAGAAAAGCCGGCCCCCCGGCGCTCCGAAAGAGAGCTGCTGCCGGGGGCCGGCCTTTAAAAAATAAGATTGCTAACGGTCGTCTTCCCGGTAAGTGGGCGTATTGCCCCGGGGAGTCGATTTTTGTCTTTTTTTAGGCACCTCCACGCCCAGCTCCCGGGCTGCCTCTTCGCGAAATTGTTCCTGTTTCCGGGGATCCACGTTTCTTTTTTGCCGCCTGCCCCGGTTGTGTTTTTTAGCCATCCCTTTCCCCCCTTTCTGCTGTCTTGTCCTTAGGTTTTGCCAGAGACCTTTCTCTTATCCCCCGTTGGTATAATTGGTCCTTTCATTCTGCAAACTAAAAGCAAAACGAGGTGAGGACGGATGAATGAGATCGAAGAAGGCAGGTTGGCCGGTTTGGGCTATGCGGCGATCAAATATGGAGCCTGGTTGATCGGCTTGATCGTGGTGCTCTTTTTTTTATCCCGCTACCTGTTTCCCTTTATCCAGTCTCTATTTTAAGCAGGCAAGCGGCGGCTCCGCCAAATAATTCCTTTTACCGAAAGGGGAAGGAGGGGCGGCCGGGGCGGGCGTCTTTCCCGCCTGCCCGCGGGAGCGCTCGCGGCGTCGCCGGCGATTAAACACAGAGGGGAGGGATAGCAGCAGATGATGACCTTTCATGTTTTTCATATCGCCACCGGTCTTTGGCTGGCGCTGGTTAACGTAACCGGTATTCTTGCGCCAACCACCCTTTCCTGGAATAACCTGGTCCTGGGGTTGATTATTGCCGTCTATAACGTCTATTATCTTTTTGCCCAAAAACATGTCGATGTCCAGTCATAAAACCGCTGTTATACTCATTGAAGGCCTCCACCCCCGGTGAGAGGCCTTTTCCTGTTGCCGGCTTCTGGTCCCGCTCCCGGCGGGTATTTCCATGCCCGCGGTGCCGGAGCGGCCGGTGACCCGAAGTGCTGCTTTTAAAGAGGAATTTTTAACCCGGCGAAGAAGTAAAGGGTACTACAGTACTGGTAAACAAAGGAGGCAGGGCGATGACCCGGGTTGCTGCTTTCTCCCTTGCCGGAATCAGAACAGGGCGGCCGGAGGAGTACGCCGCGGATCTGACGGGGCTTTTTAAAGAGCTGGCGCCCGACCTGGTTGTCTTGCCGGCGCATACCTCTTTGTTGCTCTGTGAAGCCTGGGGGCTTCTGGAGCGGGAGCCGGACTTTGGCGGGAAGTTCAAGCTGTTCACCCAAAAAGCAGCGGAATGGAACAAGCGCTATTTTCAGCTGCATAGCGAACTGGCCCGGACCGGTGAGCTGTACCTGGCAGCAGGGACGACTGTGGAAAAAGAGCGGGGAAAACTCTATCACACCGCCTACTGTTTCGGGCCCGACGGCGGGCTCTGCGCGCAGCAGCGCCAAACCCATCTCAGCCGTGAAGAACGGTCTTTTGGCTTGAGCAGGGGAGAAGAGCTGCACCTTTTCGAGCTGGCGGGAATGAAGACCGGGCTCATTGTGGGCACCGATGCCCGCCATCCCGAGGTGGGCCGGATCCTGGCCCTGAAGGGTGCTCCCCTGGTAATCCATACCGGCGCTACAGCCGCCGGCAAGGAGAGCCGGGCTCAGCCCGCAGGGATCTGGGCCCAGGTGCAGCAAAACCAGTTTTGGGCCGCCGAGGCGCAGCTCAAGGGTTCAATCGGCGGCCGTTCCTTCGGGGCGCAGTGCGCGGTAATCGGCCCCTGCGAAATCACTGCCGGCCGCACCGGTTACCTGGACCGGGAAAGCGAAGAAAGGCCTTTTGCTGCGGCGGAGCTGGTGGAAGAGAAGCGCCTGCGGATCAAAGAAAAATATCCCCTGCTGAAGCTGCTGCGTCCGGAAGCATACCGGGGCCGGCTGCCCGAGCTTTACCGCTAATATCGTTCAGGATTTACCGGTGGGAACCCGGGGGAGGTCAAATAAATGGCACTTGACGGATGGAAAGAGAGGCTCTTCCGGCAGTATCTTTATTGGGTTTGCCGTCCAGCGCGGCTGAGGCGGAAACTTGCCGCCCTCGTCGGGGAAAAAAGGGTTGCTCCGCCCGTGACGGGTCGAAGGCTCAGGGTTGCGGCGCTGCAGGTGGAGATCGAGCTGTTCAAAGATCCCCTCGATTACGCGGTGGAGGCGCACCGCCGGACGGCGGAGGCCGCCGCCGCCGGAGTGCACCTGGTCGCTTTTCCGGAAGACAACAACCTGCCCCTGCTGGGGATGCTGCCGGGGGTGGAGGAGATGGGAGAGGCCGTTTCCGCTGAAGAGCCGGATCAGGCGCCCGCCGGATCCGGCGCTCCCGAGATCACCGTTGCTGAAGTGATCCGCTATATCGGCCCGGTAATCGCCCCCTTTCTGAACATCCTTTATGCCACCCTGGCCGCCGCTTACGGCCTTTACCTGGCCGCCGGCAGCTTTCTGCTGCCCGACGGGGAGAGGGTGGTTAACCGCTCCTACCTTTACGGTCCCGGTGGGGAGCTCATCGGGATGCAGGACAAGGTGCACCTCATGCCCATCGAGGAGGAATGGGGGATCTCTGCCGGAGATGAGCTCCGTCTTTTTGAAACCCGGGCGGGCAAGATCGCCCTGCCCGTGTGCATGGATGCAACTTACTTCGAGACTTTCCGCATCCTGGAGCTGCAGGGGGCGGAGATCGTGATCCTGCCCATCGCCAACCCCGAGCCCTACAACTACTGGCTGGCTTTGCGCGGCATCTGGCCGCGCGTTCAGGAGAGCCCCGTTTATGGAATCAAAAGCGCGCTTGTGGGGAGCCTGCTGGGCTTCGAATTTACCGGGCGTGCGGGGGTCTTTGCCCCGGCGGAGCTTACCGCCGGCGGTACAGGCGTGCTGGCCGAGGTGGAGTCGCCGGAAAAGGAAGGGATGGCCCTGGCCGAGATCGACCTGGAGGCGCTTGAAAAATTGCGCAGCGATCATCCCTGGCGCGACAGCAATCTCGCTCTCTACCGCCGCTACTTCCCCGGGATTTACGAGCATATCCAGATGCAGACAAAACAATCCCCGTGATCATCCAGCCCGCCGGACCCTTCTTAAAGGGCGGTAAAGATCTCTTCAAGGGGGTACATGGCATCTATTTGCTCTTTGTATTTTTTTTGCACCACCCTCCTTTTCACTTTCAGGCTGGGCGTTAACTCACCGGTTTCCTCGGTAAAGGGACGGTCGACGATGTGGTGCCGTTTTATCTGCTCGAACCGGGCCAGGCCCTCATTGACCCGGCTGATGCTGCCCTCGATGAGCTCCTTTACCCGGGGGTTGGCGACCAGCTCGGAGTGGTTCCCGTATTCAATGCCCTCTTCTCCGGCCCAGGTTTCCAGCGCTTCAAACTCCGGCACCACCAGGGCGGAGATATGCTTCTTGTTTTCCCCCACCACCACCACCTGCTCGATGTAGGGATCGGTATTAAAGGCATTTTCGATGGGCTGCGGCGCCACGTACTTCCCGCCGCTGGTCTTGAGCAGCTCTTTTTTGCGATCGGTGATCGTGAGGTAGCCCTCCTCGTCGATAAAGCCGATATCCCCGGTCCTGAAAAATTGATCCGCGGTAAAAGATTCTTCGTTTGCCCCGGGGTTTTGCCAGTAGCCCCGCATAACCTGGGGCCCGCGCACGAGAACTTCCCCGTCCTGCTCCACTTTAACCTCCACGCCGGGGAGCGGTTTGCCCACGGTGCCGATCCTGTTATTTTCGGGGGTGTTGGCGTTGATGATGGGGCTGGTTTCGGTAAGGCCGTATCCCTGGTAGATGTTGATTCCCAGGCCGCCAAAAAAGACGATGAGATCGGGATTTATCGCCGCCCCGCCGGTGGTACAAAACCGCAAGCGTCCCAGGCCCGCCTTTTTCCTAACGATCAAAAACAAGGGTTTGCCCAGGGCCAGCTTTAGTTTTAGCGACAGCGGCACTTTTTTCTTCTGTGCTTTCAGCAGGTAAACCTCGCTGCCCACCCGGCCGGCCCACCAGAAGTATTTCTGAATAAAGCGGGGCCGCTCCTGGAGAAGGGCCAGGATTTCAAGATATATTTTTTCCCACAGGCGGGGTACCGAGTTCATCACCGTGGGCTGAAAAGTTCTCAGGGCCCAGCGAATCTCTTCCGTTTCCAGCGAATCGACGATGGAAAGCAGGCCGGGCACGTAGCCGCAGCCCATCAGATCCGCTGAAAATCCATAGACGTGGCAAAAGGGGAGATGAGCCATCCAAATATCATCCCTCCGGAAACCCATCTGGGGAATAATCACTCTCTGGCTGACGATATTGCGGTTTGAAAGGATTACGCCCTTGGGCCTGCCGGTAGTGCCGGAGGTATAAAAGAGGGTAACCACATCTTCTTCATCCAGGGTGCCGACTATTTTATCGATCTCCGTTTTCTTGTCCCGGTTCTCCCGTCCCAATTCCAAAAGTGCGTTAAAATCCATGATCATGTTGTCGGGCTTGTTTTGCAGGGGAGTCATGACGATTATTTTCTCCAGATTTGGCAGCTCATTCCTGACCTCCAGAACCCTTTCCAGCTGCTCTTCGCTGCCGCAAAAGCATACTTTGGTTCCGGAATCATGCAAAATCCACCGGACATCTTCGGGTTTGCTGGTGGGGTAAACGGGAACCATGGCCCCACGGATCAACAGGGCCCCGCCGGCGGCAAACATGCACCGGGGACGGTTGGGCGAAAAGATGGCCAAGCGGTCCTTTTCCCGGAAGCCCAGGGTGTAAAGGCCGCAAGCCAGGTCCCAGGTTATGTCGCTCATCTCTTTGCAGGTGTAAGTATGGATCCGATCGGTTCTCCGGCCCACCTTGTCATACCTGGACTTCATGATGGGCTTGTTTGGGAACAGTACCGCATTGCGCAGGGCTGTGCCGGCAATGGTCTCCAGGTTATAGTCCGTGATCGCTGTCACCGCCTTTTAATGATTGAGCACCCGCGCGGTGCTTTTTCCGGAGTTTCAATTTTGCCCCTGCCGGAACAAGTTGCAGTTTGCTCTCTGCCTCAGCAGCGCATGCGGGTACCCTGATAAAGTATATTCAACAGCATCCGGAAAAACCCTTCCCAATCTTCCGAAATTTCGCTATTGCGCCAGAATATGAATTGGCCCGAGCGCCTGGAGGTCCAAAAACAAAAAACCCCCTGGTTTGTAAAGGGGTTTTTTGTTCCTGATTGCTGACCGGCGCCCTGCTTTCTCAGGCGCCGATAGTTTTCTTTTCGTAGGATACTACTTCCTTCTCCGGGTAGTAGATAAAAATGATGGCGCCGATGGCCACGAAGAGAGCGGCTACCGGGCCGGTGAGCTGAATACCCAGGGGCTGCGCAGCGGTTTTACCGAAGTAATCGAGCAGAAACCCGGTGATCACCGAAGAGAGGCCGATGGCCAGTTTGGAGATGAACCCCTGCGCCCCAAAATACATCCCCTCGCGCCGCTGGCCGGTGAGCCTTTCCTCCAGGTCCGATACAGCCGCGACGATGGCATCGGGAACGACGAAGATGGAGGATACCGGTATGCCCAGAAGAGCCATGAGGATATAACCGAAGATCTGCGGGCTCAGCCCCAAAGGAGGCTGTCCCAGAAAATAGATTCCCGGCAAAAGGAGGGCGAAAACAGTGAGCGAAGAGAGCATCACCGCTTTCAGGCCGAACTCTTTTGACAGTATGTTTACCAGCGGGAAAAACAGCAGCGCTATTCCGAGAACGAGACCGAAGTAGATTGCCGTATCTCCTTCTGTTCCGCCCAGCAGAACGGTCACATAAGGGGGTATGTTCAGGGTAACAATGGTGAAGCCCAGGTTGAAGGCAACCATGCCCGCCAGGTAGATCACGAAAGGACGGTTTTTGAAAGTGGTTACCAGCGCTTCGACCAGCCCCAGTGTCGCCGGTTCCGCTTTGGCAAAGTCTCTTTCGCGAATCAGCACGGGCACGTAGAGCATGACCAAGCCAACGGCGGCCATCACCCAGATCATGCCGTAACTGCCCAGTTTATTGATCAGGATACCCCCGCCGATCGCAGCCCCGGCCACACCGAGGATGCTGAAGACAGCTTTGTAGGTGGCCAGGTCGACGCGGTCTTCGTTGGTGCGGGCCAGCTCCGGCAGCAGGGCCAGGTACGGGCAGACATAAGCGGTGAAGAGGGCAAAATAGAGCCCCAGCATGAGGGTGAGATAAACGTTGTTGACCAGGGACTCGCCCTCGGTAAGGGGGTAGAATAAGGCGATAAAGACCAGGGTGTAAAGGAATCCGCTGTAGAGCATGAAGGGGATGCGGCGGCCCAGGCGGCTGTCGAGGTTGTCCGACCAGCGGGCGACGATGGGGTCGGCGACGGCGTCGACAACGCGGCCCAAAAACATGATGATGCCGAAAAC
>JAAZIE010000383.1 GCA_012510305.1 Bacillota bacterium
CCTGTGCTCGAAGCAGCCCTGTTCCAGGTGGAGGAAGCACGGGGCCCCTAGCCCCGGCGCTGCTCTCACTCCTCTACCCTTCGACGATGCGGTTGTAGAGCCGGCCGGTCCGCTCGGCAACCAGCCGCAGATCACAGTTTTCACGAATAAATTTGCGGCCTTGCTCCTGCAGCGATTGAAGCAGGGGGCGATCTTTTAACAGGGCGGCGAGATCAAAAAAAATGGAGCGGTAGCAGGGCGCCTCCGCCCTTTCACCGGAAAGGTCGGGGAAGGGGAGTGCAGCCCGGTGCTGCTGCGGGGTGAAGATGCCGCCGTAGCCCCGGCCCATGATCAGGGCGGCGCTACCGCAGGCCATCCCCTCGAGGAGGCCCCGGCGGCAGCCGGCCACGATCCGGCTCCTGCCGAGCACGGCGGAGCATTCGAGCGGCCAGCCGTGAAAGCGCCCTTTAAGCAGAGGCAGCGGGCGGGGGCTGATCAGCTCCACTTCGATATCGGCCAGGGCGGCTGCCTTGAGCAGCACCGCGCCCGCTTCATTTTCCGGATTATCCTGCTCCAGGATGAAAGCCACCTTGAACCCCTCTTTTTCCAAAGGGCGGTACTCTTCCAGGTCGATCCCTTCAGGAATGAAACAGGTTTTTTCCTGCAGCGCAGCGGGCAGGGCTGCAGCCGCCGGATGGGGCATAATGACAAAGGAGGGCCCGGGCGATGCGGCGAAGGGTCCGGCCGGCAGGGATCGGTCATGAGCGGTGAGCCCCCAGGGGACCGGACAGGCGTGAAGCAGCCGCGCCAAGGTATCGCCCGGGGGAAGCGCGTGCAGGTGCAAAAGTTGCGGGCGGTAGTAGCGGAGCAGCTTTATAATTTCTGCGGGACTGTCTTCCGCAAAGCAGGGAAAAAGGCGGTGGTAACGGCGCAGCAGATCCCGGTACGCGGCGGGGCAGCCGGCAACCACCACCGCCGCTTCGTACCCCTGGCGGTTCAGCTCGGCAGCCAGGCTGAAAATATGGTTCATCATCCGGCTTTGTCGAAAATGGCTAATCATCATCACCCGCAAACAGATCACCTCTAGAGCCAACATATGCACTGTGCCGCCCCAAGGTACCCCAAAAAGGTGACAGGGGGACGTACCTACTGTCACCTTTTTCCGGGTCTTCAAGGTGGATTCTTGGAACAGTTCAGCTCATCGACATTATGGCTCCCGGTACAAGAAAATTATGCTTTCCTGATTGACAGGGTTGCAGCCGGTGGAAGCTGGGAGAGGTTTTTTTGCACTGCCGGCTTCTGTGCAAGATCGAAACCAATGGAAGATTACTTTCGGGTGCATCATCCTGAGGGCGAGCTCTTTATCGCCCCCCTGGATGTTATCCTGGCTGATACAACCGTCATTCAACCGGACCTCTTCTTTGTCTCCGGTGGGCAAAAAGAGATGGTCAAAGATACCCACATCGCCGGGGCCCCTCAACTGGTGATTGAAATCATATCCCCCTCAACGGGTTCCCGGGACCGGGTGCAGAAAGCGTCTATTTACAAAAATGCCGGCGTGCAGCACTACTGGCTGGTCAACCCCGGGGAAAAAACCCTGGAATGCTTCGCCCTCCGGGGCGGGGACTATTATTTGGCCGCTGCGGGCTTGGATCGGGAGCTGCTCAAACATCCCCATTATCCCGATCTGGCCGTAGACCTCGCCGCCTTGTGGCCGGGTTGCTCATAAGATTGCTACTGGTAGATGCCGGTGCAATTGAACAGCGGCTGACGGCCAAACAGATCTGCAGGTCCAGACTAAAAGCAGGTGCAGGAAAAACATAATCGGCAATCAAATTTCTCTACCTGCTTCACCTTATATGTATGCTGTAACAACTGGTGAATGAAATACCTGCTCAAGGATATCGGTTACAGGGGAATTGGCGATTATATTGAAAGAAATATTTCATTCGATGATTCTGAAAGATGTTTTCAGAGGGGAAATGCTGAAAAAGAACAGGGCTCCTTGATCAGTATCCCGGAAGATGTTATAATGTAAATTAGTGGGAAATAGACCGGTTGGGTAAATTAGCGATTACGGGGGCTGGGATGGTGCGATCTTTTACTGATTTACTGCCTGCTGAAGCGATGAAGATCTGCACAGGGATCGGTTCCTCGACAGTGGGACCAGATTATTGCCTGGCGGGCGGCACAGGGTTGGCCCTGCAGATCAAGCACCGCCGCTCAAATGATCTCGATTTCATACTGATCGATCACAAAAAGAAGAGCCTTGACCCTGATCTTGTTTCTGTTCTTGAAAGAATATTTCCCGAAGCCCCTCTCCTTGTAAATTTACAGGAATCGACGCAGCTGGATTTAACCCTGGCCGGGATCAAAGTTACATTTTTGGCCTATCCTTTTCCGCTGCTCAGCCCTCCGGTAAAGGGAGCTGCGCTGGCTCCCTTTCTAAAAGGAGCTCTGCTGGCG
>JAAZIE010000384.1 GCA_012510305.1 Bacillota bacterium
CATAATCATTGCGTTTTTCTTTTTCCTTGTTATTTGGCAACCACGAGGGAACAATGAAGGTTCCAGCCTTTTTACTGCCTGTTACCTTGGCTGTTATAACCACATAATCTGCGTGCACGGCCGAACAGAAAAACTTGCTCCCGTAAATACGATAATGACGGCCGTCGGGCTCAGCCGCCATTAAGTTTGAAGGAATGTCAGACCCCCCTTGAATCTCGGTCATATACTGGGCGCCAATAGCAAAATCGCCGTCTATTCCTTCTTTGCAGTGTTTGTAAATATGGTCTAATTCTGAAAAACCATGATCGGGATAAAAGTTAATTAAGGCTATTAATCCTTCTGTACAGGCCAAAGGACACATGACACCGGCTTCACCAATTTGATGCAGTAGAAAAAGTTTGGAAAAGTATTCCCAGGGCGTTGTTCTTTCCGAAAACAGGCCTTCTGAGAATATTTCCTTTTCAAGCAAGTGGGTTTCCAGAGGACGTACAATCCTGTCTACCCTATGATTATAAGCATCATAGTGTTCGATATAGGGCCGCACTTCTGGATAGGAAATTTTTTCTGCAAGTTTGCTCCAGCGAAAGGACACTTTGGGGAGAATTTTAACAGTTTTTCGTGCAGGCTATCCCATTCTTCTTCATCAGCATAATTTTTCACCACGCCTTGAATAAAGGGATCATCACGATAAAAATCATAGTCTTCTCTTGCCTTTAAAAAGTCGTCAAATGAATAGGCGTTTTTTCTGACAGGTAAAGTCATTTAATCTCCTCTCCTTTTGGAATGTCTAAATATTCCCCATATGCAGATCATACGGTACGCTATTCGCCGTGAAAAAGAGCAACAGGAGACTCCACAATCAGTTTTTTTCTGATATTTCTTTCACTTTCTTTGAGCATCATCAATGTTGTTTTGTTTTCCAAAATTTATCTCGCCCATTAAATAATGCTTTGTCGAACATATTGTTTCCTTCAGTTGATTATATCACTAATAACATCCAATACATTAAGGTAAGGGGACAGGCCTGAAGGATAGGTCTTCAGATTAAGGTAAGGGGACAGGCCTGAAAGATAGGTCTGTCCCCTGATTACCCTAGCCCATTTCTTTGACTGCTTCTACAACTGCATCCAGGTTTTCTTCTTTGACCTCCCGGGGCAGCGAGCCTTGCGCGTTGGCCAGGATGAGCCCCCCGTCTTTGAACAGATCGACCATTTCCCTGACGTGATCTTTTACTTCAGCGGGGGTTCCGCTGATGAGCAGAGAGGGCGGCAGGCCGCCCATTGCGCACTGGTGGCCGCCGACGATTTCGGCAACCTTGTTCCAGTCGGGCCTCTCGAAATGGGCGATAATCTTGCCCCGGGGAAGCTCCAACAGCGTTTCCAGGTGAGGTGTCTGGTCCCCTTCGAAAAAGATCCAGGGGATGCGCCCGGCAGCGATATCCGCTTCCACCAGCTCTTTCAGCGGCGGCCAGTAGTACCGGTTGTAAAGCCTGGGGCTTAGAAACTCATTCAAGTGAAGCGGATAGAACACGAAGGGGTTGGTAAAGTCATAGGCGTCCTTCATTTCAGGGGGTACGGCGGTGGTAACTTCAACAAACTTGAGCGCGAAAGGCAGCAGCGCCTCCACCGCCTGCTTGATTTTTTCGGGCACCCGGTGGAAATCCGTGATGGTGTTGTCAAAATGGCGTACATAGTCGGCGATGGTGTCATAGGGGTTGTAACACATACCCATCACTGCCTGGGGATAGCCGATCTCTCTCAACTGCATCCCCTGCGCGATCATCGATCCGCCCAGGCGGGCTATCTCCATGCCCAGCTTGATCAGGGCGCCGTGAGACCCGCCGGAACCGGGTTCTGAAAGGGCGCGGTAAGCCCGGGGAAATATTACCTCGTTGATGCAGGCCTTGGGGTCGTCGATCAGAAGCTGGTACTCGTCGATTTCCAGAAACTTGCCGCCTACAAACTGCGGGGGATCGTTGTCTTCAAGCTCGCGGCCGGGCCACCTGGTGTAATTGTCCTGCAGGATATCGTGGATCGGCCCGGTGAGAAAGTTGAGAAAGGCGGCGATATCCGGGTGATCGTCGATCATGATATGGTTGATAAAGTTTCCGATAGCCGCGTTGGCGAAGGTCCAGTCGAGATCAAAATCCTGCGCAAACTTGACCAAAGAGCGGTTGAACTTGTCGTAGTCATAGGTGATCTCGGCCATGGTGTAGCCGGCATGCCGGGCCTGGAAACCGCTGTTGCTCAAAAGCAAAAACAGCGGAGGCCGGTCGGTTTTCTCAAGGCGCACACTCTTTTCGATTCGGTCAACTTTTTGCTTGATCGCTTCCTGGGGGCTGAGTTTAGGCACCGGTATCACCTACCCATTTGGCAATTATTTTTTGACCGGTGGCGACGTCGGTAGTCCAGGCGTCCGCCCCGGTGTATTCTTTGACCTTGTCGCTGACAGCGCCGCCGCCCAGGATCACCTTGACCCGGTCCCGCAGGCCGCTTTCTTCAATCGCGTCTACAGTGAGTTTCATCGGGCCATAGGCGTCGGTCAAAAGTGCGCTTAAGCCGACAACCTGGGGCGTATGCTCTTTGATCGCCTCTACGAATTTTTCGGGGGGGACATCCACCCCCAGGTCGATGACCTGGTAACCGTTTGCTTCGAGCACGCTGATCACGATGTTCTTGCCGATGTCATGAATATCGCCTTTAACGGTTCCGATGAGCAGCGTCCCCGCAGTTTTAGCGGAGGCGCCCTGGAGCCGGGGTTTCACCAGTTCCATGATTCCCTTGAACACTGTACTGGCCATGATCAGCTCTGAAAGGAAATATTCTTTCTGCTCAAAAAGGTCGCCTACCCGGGTCATACCCTTGCGGCAGGCGGCGAAAATTTCGACGGGATCAGCTGTTTTGGCGAGCATCTCTTCGGTGATCTTGTATGCTTCCGCCTCGTTCAGTTCGACAATTGCTTCAGTGAGTTGATCCGCCTCAGACATGTTTTACCTCCTTGGTTTCATGGTGACTTCTGCGGGTTGTGCTGAAGGCTGTTGGGCGTTTTAGAGTCTACCCCCTTTTGGAGTGCGGTTGCTTTTCACCTTGCATGTTTTGATGTTTTGGCATGGCCGGGAGGCCTCGCGAGCGTGATCGCGAAGACAGGCCCCGCCTGGGCGCACAGGCGCCTACCAGTATCATAAACTAGTCCTGCGGGGCTTATACAAAAAAGTAAAGTCTATTCGTAGATGAGCTCTTCTTCGGCACCGGCCTCTTCGGCGTCGGCGGCGAAATCGCGCGCTTGAAGTTCCGCTTTCTTTTGATGGTACTCGCGGTACCATTCGTGGGCCACGATCATCGACATGACCTCGTTGCTGCCAGTCCAGATGGAAGCGAGGCGGATGTCGCGGCTGATCCGCTCTACCGGCAGGATGTTGGTGTAGCCGATACCGCCCAGCACCTGCATGGAGTTGTGTACGACCTTCTGGCAGGATTCGGTGACAAACTTCTTTGTCTCCGAGACCATCCGGCGGATGCGGCGGTAGTTCAGGCCGGCATCGACGGCCCGGGCGGTGGCGTAGACCAGGGCGCGGGCGGCGTCAAGCAGCATCGCCGCTTCGGCTACCTGGAAGCTGACTCCCTGGAAGCGGTTGATCACCTGGCCGAAGGCTTTGCGGCGCGAAGTGTAGTTTGTGGCGATCTCCAGGGCGGGCCTGGCCGCACCGATGGTCATGGCTGCGGTGCCGAGGCGTTCGGGGATCATCATCGTGTTGAAGACAGCGTAGCCCCCATTTAGCTTGCCGACGATATTTTCGCGGGGCACTTTCACATCGCGGAAAAGAAGGCGGGCTGTCCCCCCGCCCCGGCAGCCCATCAGCCCGTACAGGTATTTTGTTTTTACCCCCGGACCCCGGTCGACGATAAAGGCGGTGATCCCTTCCTGCGGCCTCACATCGGGATCGGTGACCGCGTAAAC
>JAAZIE010000385.1 GCA_012510305.1 Bacillota bacterium
ATAGGCGAACAATACAGAGGGTGCTGAAAGAGTCACCCTATTTAAGCATGTCTTTTTAAGGTGAGTATTCGTAGCAGTGACAGGGAAGAAGGCCCAGGGTGACAGGGAAGGGCTCAGGGTGACGGTATGGGAGGCTCAGCCCCCTTTAATGTCATCCTGAGGGCTTTCTTTTTCTGTCATCCTGAGGGCGCAGCCCGAAGGATCTCACGCGTTAAGACGGGGGCTTCGTTGAAAATACCGGGCGTTCTTTCTGGGCGAAGCCGGGCCGGTCGAGACCCTTCGCTGCGCTCAGGGTGACAGGTAGGTGCCCAGGGCGACGGTGTGGAAGGCTCGGGGTGAACGCTGTGAAAGGCGCAGGGTGAACGGCAATGGAGCCGATGGGGCTGCCCTTTTACGACGACCCCTGCTGCTCCAGGCCCACCAGCCGGTACAGGCGGCGCACTTCGGCGCCGCTGAGACGGCGGTAGCTGCCGCTTTCGAGGCCTGAATCCGTGAGAAAGGCAAACCCGGTCCGCCGCAGCTCCTCCACGGGATGACCGCAGGCGGCGCACATGCGCCTGACCTGGCGCTTTCGCCCCTCGGTTAGAATAATTTCCAAAAGAGCGCTTTTCCGTGACCGGCGAAGCAGCCGCACCTTTGCCGGAGCGCTGGGCCCTTCTTCTAAAATGATCCCCCGGGCCATTTTTTGGAGCACCGCCGGGCCGGGGATCCCTTTTACCCGGACCCGGTACTTTTTCTCCACGCCAAAGCGCGGATGGGTGAGGCGGTAGGCCAGTTCTCCGTCGTTGGTCAGCAAAAGCAGCCCCGTCGTCTCCAGGTCCAGCCGCCCCACCGGGTAAAGACGGGTACCGGTCCGGCCAAGCAGCTGCAGCACCGTCGGTCTTCCGTGGGTATCTTTGACCGTGGATAAAAACCCCGAGGGCTTGTTCAGCAGCAGATAATCCTTTTTTACCACCGGTTTGACGGCGCGGCCGTCCACGGTGACCCGGTCTTCCGCTTTCACCCGGTGCTGGGGAAGGGTGATCACCGCTCCGCAAACCTGGACCCGGCCCGCGGCAATAATCTTTTCAGCCTGGCGCCGGGACGCCACTCCCGAGAGCGCCAGGTACCTGGATAAACGCAAATGGCTGCTTCCTTTCATCAGAGCAATTGAGGAACCCAACAATAGCTTATTCCAGAAATGAAAGCTAAACCCTCTCCGCGTCAAAGATCCGCAAAAGCCCCAACCTCTTGATGCGCTCGGCGATGGCTCCGGAATCGGTGCTGTAAAGATTGCGCTGCTGCAGGCGCTCCCAGAGCGGCCCCCCGGCCAAACTGTAGACCACCCCGGTCCTGTCACCGCGGATATTTTGGGAACCGGTAAAGGCGATCAGCTCACCGCAGGCGCACTCACGGGACAGCTCTACCGGCTCCAGGCCCCTGCTGAGACGCCAGGCGTTGTGACCGGCCAGGGTGCCGGTAACGATAGCCTCGGTATGGCCCAGGCTCAGCCCGGCTCTTTCACCGGCGGCAAACAGGTTTTTCAGCGGTGGCACCATCAGCCGCCGGTCGCGCTCGATAATTCCGCTGAAGCGCACCGAATTACCCCGGCTGCCCCCCAGGGGATCGCGAAAAACAGCTCTCTCAAAACCGGGCAGGCATCTCAAGATCGACAGCGGCAGGTAGGGTACCATCAGCTTGATCGCCCCGGTATCCAGCAGAATCAGGTTATGCGAATAGGTCTCGGAACTGTACTGGCGGCACGCTTTTATCTGGATCATCAGCTCTTTTTGCGCATTGAATGTTTGCGGTGAAAAGGGGATCACGATGAGCCCTTCTTCCCGGACCCGGCTCAAAAGAGAGCTGTCCAGCGATGTGGGCTCCAGCTCGCAGGAACCGCTGAAGTAACCGGGTACACCGCTCTGCCGCAGTATTTTATTTTCTGCCGCACCGGCCTTTACGGCGATGCTCACCCGGGAACCGAAGGTGGGGCAGCGGTATATGCACATGGCGCAACCGTTTCCGAAGCGGCTGCAGCGGGCCTGCGGGCCGGCTGTTCCGGTGGCATCGACAAAATATTGCCCCCGTAAAAATTCGGTTGGTGCGCTATTCCGGGCTATTTCGACCGCCTCAATTTTATTTTCACGGTTAACCACATCCACGGCCCGGCACTGCCGCAGCAGCTTGACCCCATGGTTTTTCAGCAGCCTTTCCACCGGCAGCTCCACCTTTTCCACATCATAAAGGGCGGCGTGCCGGTGCCCGGGAAAGTCCAGATCGCGGTGGCGTGAGGCAGCATCGGCGACGGCGATGAGCTCGCCCGCCCCCATCAGCTTCAGCTCTTCAGCAGCGGTAAAACGGCCGTTGTTGCGCATGATCCCCCCCACCAGCCCCGAGGCCAGGAGGCGGTCCGTTCTCTCCACCAAGGTCACCGCCAACCCTTTCTTGGCCGCGGCCAGGGCAGCGGCGCAGCCTGCCCACCCGCCGCCCACCACTACAAGCTGTTCCACTGTATGCGCCTCCTTACCGGTAAAGTTTATCCAAAGATGAGCCGGCAGACGACCACCGCCGCTACAAACCCGCCCAGATCCGCCAGCAGCCCCGTGGGCAGGGCATGACGGCTGCGGTACACCCCCACCGCCCCGAAATAGACCGTGAGGATATAAAGCGTAGTCTCGGTGCTGCCGATCATGGTGGAAGCAATTCGCCCGATCAGGGTATCGGCGCCCTGCCGGCTCATGATATCGACCCCGATAGCCAGGGAGGCGCTGCCGGAAAGCGGGCGCATCACCGCCAGCGGCAGCACTTCCGCGGGGATCTTCAAACGCTCCAGGAGAGGCGCCAGCCCCCGGGCCAGGATCTCCATGGCCCCGGATTCCTGAAACAGCGAGATCGCCACCAGCATGGCAACCAGGTAGGGTATGAGGCGCACGGAGATGGCAAAGCCTTCCCTGGCTCCCTCGATGAACCGGTCAAACAAATTGACCCTCATCCTGAGCGAGCCGATGATGGCGGCTGCAATCAAAAGCGGCACCAGCCAAACAGCAACAAAGGTGGCGGCCCGGAACAGCATTATCGTTTGACCTTCTTTCTCAAAAGTCGATCCATAAGCAGCGCCACTAGCGTGGAGCAAAGCGTGGCCAGAACGGTGCTCCCCAAAATATCGGCGGGGTTGGCCGCACCGGCCGAGGCCCGCAAAGCCATTACCGTCGTCGGAACCAGGGTGATACTGGATGTATTCAGCGCCAAAAAGGTGCACATTTCATCGGAAGCGGTCCTACCGTGAGGATTGAGCTTCTGCATCTCCTCCATGGCTTTGATCCCGAAGGGGGTTGCCGCGTTGCCCAGGCCCAGGATGTTGGTGCTCAGGTTCATCAGGATGGCATCCATCGCCGGTCCTTCTTCAGGCACCTTCGGAAACAGCAGGCGCGCCAGCGGTCGCAGCGCCCGGTTGAGCAATTTTATAATCCCGGAGGATTCCAACAGTTTCATGATCCCCAACCAGAAGGTCATCGTGCCGATAAGGCCGAAAGCAACTTTTACTCCGCTCTCGGCGGCGCTAAATATGGCCGGGGTAATTACAGCCATATCGCCGCGCATCGCCGCCGTTAGAAATGAAAGAAGGATCAGCGCCGCCCAGAGGTACCCGATCAAGTTACCATCCCTCCTGCAGCAAAAGAATGATCACGTACCTGAGGTAATCTGAATATTCCTTACGCTGCACCGCGTGGTTGGCGCAGAGAGCAACTCTTCCC
>JAAZIE010000386.1 GCA_012510305.1 Bacillota bacterium
AAAAGCGGCTGCTCAAAACATAGTTTACCTGGGAGGGGGCACAGGCAAACTTGCGGGCCAGCTCGGCGCGCTGTATTTCTACATAGCTGCGCGTGCTAATCGCCAGCAGCTTGTTTAAATAGTTTTCAATGTGGTCTGTCAGTGAAGCCACAGCCCTTCCCCTCCCTCATTGACCATTGCTGACCTTGCTGACACAGAATGAAAGTATATTCCGTTTAGTTTTATTGACCTTCGCTGACCTTCATGCTTATTATACCCCGTCTACCCCCGGACCAATCAACTGCCGTATTAAGTTATTATGCCGCCGAAGGGGCGGCATAACACTCATTATCAGGGTTATTTGCACTTTATCGCATCTTTTAGCGATAGGGTGTTTTTGGTGCAGCCGGTGATTTTGATAAAAGCGTTATAAAGAGGCTAACCCGAAGCCGGGGGCTTGATAAACATCTCCAGCGGCACCTTTTCGCCCTGCCAGTTGACACGGTCGATCCCTTTCAAAAAAGCCAACTGCTGAAAAAGGCGGTTTTCGTCAAAGTTAAGCGGTGCCACGAGCATGATTTCGATTTCGATATACTTTTCCTCCCCTATTTCAGAAGAGGGCAGCTCACCAAATTCGATTTTGCGGATATTCAATTTAAGGTCTGCAAAAATTTCTACAATCTCTTTTACCAGGCCGGTGCGGTCGGATAAGCGCATGGTCAACCATTTAGTCCGGTATGAAGAGATGAGCACACGGTCAAGGCGCCCCAGAACGAGCAGGCTCAACAAAACAAGTCCCGTCGCCAACAGGGCCGGAAAATAAAAACCGATACCGATGGCCAGGCCGATCCCCGAGACAACCCAGATACTCGCTGCCGTGGTGAGGCCGCGGATATTGCCCCGCTGTCGCAGAATGGTGCCGGCGCCCAGGAAGCCGATCCCGGTAACCACCGAAGCGGCGATGCGGCTGCGATCGGTCGCCTCGGCTAGAGATCCGGAAAAGCCGTAGGCCGAGACGAGCATAATCAGCGTCGCGCCCACGCAAACAAGGATATGCGTTCTGAAGCCCGCAGGCAGGTTCTGGCTCTCTCTTTCAAAGCCCACCGCTCCCCCAAAAACAACGGCCAACCCCAGGCGGAGCGCTATTTCCCAGTAGCTGATCAAAGCAATTGTCATCCCTTTTTTAAATAGATAAAATCCCTTAACGAGCACGCGGGGACATAGCCGGGCGGCCCCTTATGGCCATTATTACGTTTACTGATACCGCTTTATGCATCGCCATGTTAGGGAGTAGCCCTTAATCCCATGCCGGGCGCTGTGCACCTGCTTTGCTCGGGGGGATCATGCAATACAAAAGTAACAGCTGTGCTGTATGTTGTCAAGTTATTTTTTAAATAGGGGCTATCTTCAAAAAACATTCCCCTTTTTATGGCTTCGCAGCCAGACGCCTCCTCCGGATCAGCGGGCCGGAGGCAAAACCTGCTTGTTGTCCAGAACAGGAGCAAAGAGATCACCCTGCCGGCGAAGACGGCCCGCTATATTTTTTATGGTGAAATCACCCGGCCGGACAGCCTCCCCGGCCACCTCTGTCCAGGTCAGCGGGAGCGAAACCGGCGCACCGGGCAAGGGGCGGGGGCTGTACGGCGCCGCCAGGGTTTTCCCCCGCCCGTTTTGCAGGTAGTCTAAGTAGAGCTTGCCGCCGCGCCGCTCTATTTTGCGCTCCAAAGTGGTAATCTCCGGGTAGATTCGGTGCACGCAGCGGCAAATATTTTCTGCAAAATCGCGGGCCTGGCGGTAAGAATAGCGCGGCACCACCGGCAGGTAGATCTGCAAACCGGTGGCACCGGAAAGCTTGGGGTACGCTTGCAGGTTTATCTCTTTCAAGAGTTTTTTAATTGCAACGGCGATGATGCAGATATGGGAAAAATTGGTCCGCTCCATCGGATCAAGATCAAAAACGACATAGTCGGGGCTGTCCAGGGAGTTCACTGAAGAAAGCCAGGGATGCAGCTCCAGGCAGGAGTGATTGCCCAACCAGGCCAGGGTCTCCATGGAGCCGGCCACGATATAATCGGTGACCTTCCCTTCGCTATGTCTTACCGGGCAGGTTTGGAGCCACGGGGGTGCTCCGGCGGGAACGCTCTTCTGATAGAAACCCGGTCGCTCGATTCCTTCCGGAAAGCGCTGTACCACCAGGGGGCGCCGGCGAAGATGGGGCAGCAAAAAAGGTGCCGTTTCGATATAGTAGCGGATAAGATCATGTTTGAGCAGCCCGTCATCAGGCCAGAGCTCCCGGTCAAGATTGGTCATCGTCAGTTCCCTTTGATTCACGGTCAATGTAGCCATCGGCTCACCGCCTCTGCTGTCAAATGATCTGCGGCCCCCCTGCCCTTCATCGTCAGAGCAACGCTTCTGCCGGTGCGCGCTTGCTGAAACCGGCTACCACGGGAGCGCGCAGGCGGAGATCTCCGGTCCATTCGGCAAACTCAATCTCCACGGCGAGGCGGGGTTCCGTCCAGACCAGATCCCCTCCCCGGGGGGGATTGCGGAAGGGCGGTTCACCGACTCCGGCCCGCCGGGCATAGCCGCGTAAAAGCAGCAGATCATCTTTTTTAAGCCCTGAGCCCGCCTTGCCGATATAGATGAGCTCGCCGGCGCGGTATGCCCCCAAAAGCAGCGAACTGACCTGCCCCTCCGCCATGCTCACCCCCCCCACGACGCAGAGCTGCCGGCGGCGGGGCTTGATTTTCAGCCAGTCGGTAGTTTTCTCCCCGCAGCGGTAGGGGCTCCCTCGTTTCTTGGCGATAATTCCCTCCATCCCCGCTTCTTCGATCTCCCGGTAAAGAGCTATTCCCTCCTTAAAATTTTCGTTCAGGTACAGGGGCGGGACCGC
>JAAZIE010000387.1 GCA_012510305.1 Bacillota bacterium
TGACTTAAAACATCAGGCGAGATACCGGCTGCAAAATTGGAAACCTGGGTGATAGTTGCATAGCAAAGTCCCGCTTCACGGGCCAGAACAACCTCAGGCACATTGGTCATCCCCACCAGATCACCGCCCCAAAGGGCAAACATCTTGATCTCTGCCGGAGTCTCATAACGGGGGCCTTCTGCACATACATAGCAGCCGCCGTCGATTATCTTTTCGCCCAGGTCAGCGCCGGCCCGCAAAATGGCCTGCCGCAGCTCCGGGCAGTACGGTTCAGTCAAATCAACGTGGAAGATACCGTCTTTGCCCCCCTCGTAAAAAGTGGACGGCCTGCTCTTCGTGAAATCGATAAACTGATCGATAACCACGAAACTTCCCGGCGGCATCCCGCGCCTCAGCGAGCCCACCGCAGCGGTGGAGATGATCGCGTCAGCGCCCAGCTTCTTCGCTGCAGCGATATTGGCGCGGTAGTTGATCAGGTGGGAAGGCAGGCTGTGATCGGCACCGTGACGGGCTATAAAGTAAATCTCATTTTCCTCGTAGCAGCCCCGGTACAGTAAAGCCTGCCCGAACCTGGTTTCAACGACCATCTCCCGGGCATCCCTGAGCAAATTGTTTTTATAAACACCCGAACCGCCGATAATTGCCACCTTTGTTGAAATCATCGTGTTGACAACTCCTTACCATAAAAATAACTGCAATAGAGCTCTCATCGCCACCGGAAGGGGATCACCGCGACAGCCAACGAGCGCTTCCGGCAAACGAGCGCCGCCCGTGCCCTATTCGGCAAGCAGCTCTTTTACCTGGGGTAACAAGTGGTTGTTAGTGGCAATCACTTGCTTGGAATAGATCGTCTCGCGACCGCGCCAGTCGCCAAAAAATCCGCCTGCTTCCCTGAAGATCACCGGGTAGGGTGCCACATCCCAAACACTGACCGAGGCTTCGATCATTAAATCAACCCTGCCGGTCGCCGCCAGCAAATAACCGTACCCGTCGCTCCAGCCGACCCGGTAATGAGACGACGCCGCGATCCTCTCAAAGGGCTTGATCGAGTCGCTCTCATAAAAATAGGCGATATCGCTGTATGCGACAATACCCTCTTCCAAACGCTTAACCGGGCTTACCCGGGCCGGTTTACCGTTCCACCAGCAGCCAAGGCCGGTGGCTGCGGTTAGCAGCTCCCCCAGTGCAGGAAAATAGAGCAGCCCCACTTCGACCACCCCTTCAATTTCCAAACCGATCACCACAGAGTAAAGAGGCACACCCCTGATAAAATATCTCGTCCCGTCGATCGGATCAATAAACCAGCGATAGCCCCGCTGCTTAACCTTTTTTGCCTCAAACTCCTCACCCACGATATCATGCGTGGGATACTTTGCTTCAATTTGCCGCCGTATAAATTGCTCGGTTTTTTGATCGGCTTCAGTAACCGGGGATCCGTCACCCTTAAACGAACTCTTCAGCTCTCGTGAAAAGTACCCCAGGGTGATTTTTCCGGCCTCAACGATAGTATCGGTGGCAAACTCAAGATAAGGCCTCAGACTTTTACTCATATTTCCTCCTTGGTGCTGTTAACGTACCCCGCAGGGGTTAATTTCCGCAAATCAAGCTCCCTCATTGTTCGGGAAATACCCACGTAATGGATCGTTTGCACACCCTGATTGATACAGCGCATGGCGCGGTTAAAATCAGGCTCAATAATTAAACAACCCGGTTGTTTATAGATGGAATCGAGCTGCTCCTCTCCGCGTGGGGAGCCGGCGGCATGGCTTAAAAATACCGGCTCGCCCGCCGGGGCGCCCTCAAAAATGTTGTTTCTCGCTGCCGCCGCCCAAAACCAGCTCTCCGGGTAATCGACCACCAGCGAAAGGGGGCGCCTTCCATTGAGCTTGGCCAGAAATTCAGCCGCTCCGGCGTGGCACCGGGCGCGATCCTCCCACAGGCCGGAGATGGAGCGGCCGCTGCCCAAGTGTGAAAATACTCCGGCCAGCTCGCCGGCAAAACGATCCATGCTCATTTCCCCCAGCTTCAATTGGTCACAAGCTGCTGAAAACCCGGGCGCACTTTCAGGCCGGTTGGAAATGTAATCTGCCCGTATCTTTTCCACATAACGGCATAGCTCGGGCGCAACGGCTCCGCCGAAGCGTATCACGATTCGGTCGATCATCGTTTTAAAACCCCACCAACTGTGCAATAATCTCACGGGGATTGGCCCCGTCTTGCATATCGATCATCACAATCTCCTGATATTCCCCCAATAACAGCTCTCCCCCGGAAAAGGGCACCGTAACCGCTGCGCTCGGTGAAAGCATCACCGACCACATATGCGAGTGCCCGTTGCGATCCACTCCCCTCAGGTGATGCTTAAACGGACGATTTTTATCGCAAATGCTGTTTAAAAGATCCTTCAAATCCGCCATAATCCCGATCTCATATTCAGTGATAATAATGGACCCGGTTGTGTGCCTGTAGAAAAGATTAACACAGCCTTCACGACAGCGGGAGGCCTGCACATACCGGCGCACCCGATCTGTGAGGAGAACAGCCTCAAATCCTCCTTTGGATTTGATTGTCCAGCCGGTGCTTGTAATCATAATTTCCTTACCGTTTGAAATTTTCATTGCTCCAGATCCCCGGGCCCAAAGGCTTCCGGAAGCAGCAGCTTAATATTTGTTTCTGATCTGATCGCGCCATCTTCGTTTGCAATCAGTATCGGCAGATCTTTTGCAAACTCACTTAACACCTGGCGGCAGATGCCGCAGGGGGTGGCGCCGTTTCTGCTAACGACAGCAAGGGCGACGAACTCTTTTTCACCTTCCGATACAGCCTTGAAAACAGCGACCCTTTCTGCGCAAACCGTTGCCGGATAGGAGGCGTTCTCGATATTTGCACCCCTATATATATTCCCGGAGCGGGTCAGGATTGCCGCACCCACCGGATAATGGGAATAGGGGGTGTAAGCGGCTGCCCTTGCTTCAAGCGCAGCATCAACAAGTGATTGTTTCACTTCCTGATCCATCTTCATCAGTCATCGCTCCAAAAATCCGGAGGTAAAATCTCCATTTTTAAGCCTTTTTTCTGTTTATGATCCTCCAGCGCCTGCACCACCTGCTCAAGGGGATAGGAATGGGTGATAAATTCCCGCCCCGGAACACCGCCCGACGCCAACAGTTTTAAAGATCTTTCCAACAGATCGGGCGTCTGCAAATAGACCGACGGGCTCTTTATGGTCAGGCAATCATAATGTATCTTCTGCGTATCGAAGGTTACCTTTGTCCCGCCTTTGCAACCGCCAAACAGCATTACCGCCCCGCCGCGCCGGGCCATATTCACGCTCAGCTCCCATACCGCAGGCACTCCGGTGGCCTCGATCACCACATCCGGCCCCGGGTTCCCGATAAGATCGTAAACCGCCTGAATTTGGTCATCGATCTTTCTGATATTTATAATCTGGTCCGCCCTCAGTTTTTTGGCTTTTTGCAACCTGCTGTCCGTGGAGCCGCAAATAACCACAAACGCTCCCCGCAATTTGGCCAAACATAGAAAGAACAACCCCAAAGGCCCGTCGCCATTGATCACAACCGTATCGCCGGTTCTAATTTCAGGCAGCATCTCGATGCCGTACAAAGCGCATCCCAGCGGTTCTATCAGCGCTGCTTCGGCAAAACTGAGATTTTCGGGTATGCGATGCAAATTGTTGCGTACAATCTCCCCCGGTATGGACAGGTACTCCGCAAACGCACCGCCTGCAATGGCGCCGCCGGGTATTGCATAGGTGCGATCGACGCACAGCTCAGGCTGGCTGCGATTGCACCAGTAACACTTTCCGCAGGGGGAGGCGATGCCGGCTACAATCCGCTCACCCTCTTGAACGTTCGTCACGCCTTGACCGACCGCGGCAACGATTCCTGCACACTCATGCCCAAAGGGCATCGGTAAAACGGGCAGCTCCGGGTAGCCGCGATTATATATTTTCACATCCGTGCCGCAAGTCGTCGCCGCACCGATTTTCAACAAAATGCCGCCCGGCTCCACCTCCGGAACCGGCACCTCCTCCACCCTCAGATCAAGTGGCTGATAAAACATGGCGGCAAGCATAGTTTTTTTCATCGCTAATCTCCTTTCAGCTTTTCGCATCCGGTTAGTCCGTCAGCTCATGGTAACCGGTAGAGTCCACGCGCCCCAGGATGATTGGCGATACCTCGGGCGCCGTCGGTTTGAATGTATACATTTTCTGAAGCTGTGCCCCGATTATTCCCGCATCCTTCTCGCTGTGAGCGGCAACCTCGAAGAGCAGATCTCCCTTCCTCACATAATCACCCAACCGCTTGTGGAGAGATACTCCCAGGGAGGGATCCACCTTTTTGTCTTGCGCGGCTCTGCCAACTCCAAAATTAGCCAAAGCCTGGCCCATTTCACGCGTCTCCACACTCCAAATGTAACCTTCCCCGGTGGAGCCAAAGGGATAGCTCCTCTCGGCCAGGGGAAGCAGCTCCGGTTTTTCAATGATCCGCCCGTCGCCTCCCTGAGAAATAACCATTTGGCGAAATTTATCCAAAGCGGCGCCGCTGGCGATACACTTTTCCAATTTCTCCGCTCCCTCGCGGCGGCTCTGCGCCAGCCCGGCCAGAACAAGCAGTTCCGCCCCCAGATAAAGGCACAGCTCCAGGAGCTCGCCTTTCTTATGCCCTGAAAGCACCTCCATCGCCTCGAGAATCTCCAGCGAATTTCCTATGCGCCTCCCCAGCGGCTGCTCCATATTTGTGAGCAGCGCCACCGTCTGCACACCAAAGCTCTCGCCGATACCGACCATCACCTCGGCCAACTCCACCGCATCGCTCCACCGGGGCATAAATGCACCCCTGCCGGTTTTCACATCCAGCAAGATTCGATCGCTGCCCGCAGCCAACTTCTTGCTCATCACGCTGCTGGCGATCAGCCCGATATTGGGCGCTGTCCCGGTCACATCCCGAAGGGCATAGAGCAACCTGTCTGCAGGGACCAGATCATCTGTCTGCTCTACTATCGCCACCCCCGTCTCCTGAACAAGCCCGATCATTTCCTGAACAGAGAAATTGACCCTGAAACCCGGTATGGATTCCAATTTGTCGATGGTACCCCCGGTATGCCCCAACCCCCGGCCGGACATCTTGGCCATGCGCACGCCGGCGGCGCCGGCCAGGGGGGCAAGGATGATCGAAGTGGTATCGGCAACCCCGCCGGTGCTGTGCTTGTCGACTTTAATGCCCGGCAGATCCGACAGATCGAGCTGCACCCCCGATCCGGCCATGGAGCGGGTCAGGCTGACAACCTCATCATCGCCCAGCCCTCTCCAGTATATCGCCATCAGCAAAGCCGCTGTTTGGTAATCGGGGATGACCCCATCCACCACTCCCTGAACAAAGTACTCTATATCCCGGTTGGATAGACGCCCTCCGTCACGCTTTTTGGTAATAATATCGACCATGAACCGCTGTTCATCACCGTTGTCGCTGGAGCTGCCGCTCCGGTTAATCGTCGTCATCTGCAGACAACCTTTCGCAAATATTTGTAACGCACCTACGTGGATAACAGATCCTGCTGCTCCATCGCTTTAAACGCTTTAATTCTCGAACTCTGCGCCTGCTTCCCATATACGACCAGGGCTACCAGCGTGGCGACGTACGGTATGATGTAGACAAATTGAGAGGGGAACTTTGATAAAACCTGAAATGTAATCGAAAGGGTGTCAAAGGCCCCGAAGATAAGCGCGCCCAGAAAAACGCGAAAAGGCTTCTTGTCACCCAGCAGCACAGCCGCAAAAGCGATAAATCCACGCCCCTGCACCATACCGTTAACAAAAAGCTTGGTTGTGGAAATGGAGAGCTGTGCGCCCGCCAAGCCGCATAGCGCACCGGAAATTAAAATGGCCGCCCATTGTATTTTCATTATCGAGACGCCCGATGCCTGCCCGGCAGCCGGATTTGAGCCGACCGACCTGAGACGAAGCCCCGGCACGGTTTTGTACAGGTAAATATAGGCGCAGATTACGCTTGCAAGAGCCAGGTAGGTAACAATGGAATGTCCCGACAAGCTCGAAATAACAGGGATATTTTTGATAAAAGGCAGCTCGATATCCGGCAGCGGGGTGACCAGCACCCCCGAAGAGTAACCCTTGATCCCGGTGATTAAAAACATAAGAAAGGAGGTCAACCCCAGCGCCAGTATATTCAGGGCAATGCCGGCCAGTATAATATCGGCTTTCAAATGAAGATGAAATATAGCCAGTAAAGCGCTGAATATGACACAGCTAATCATAGCCATAAGCAAAGCCAACCACGGATTATGCGTCCAGCTGGAAAATACCAGCGCCGTGAAGGCCCCGAACAGCATTAAACCCTCGAGACCGATATTTATCGCACCGGACCTTTCCGCTATGAGGCCACCCATGGCGGCAAGCACTAGCGGGGTGGAGACTCTGAGCAAAGAGAAAAGAAAAGCGGTGGAGAAAACAGCTGTAACAATATTTTCCATAATAGGCCATCCTCCCGTGGGGGTACCCTGCCGTATTTATTTGCCCTTCAGCTTAAGCTTGAATTCTTTAAGCCTCGGTAAAGCTTTTATGGTTAAAAACAAGATCATGATCGCCTGTACAACGATCACAATTTCGCGGGGGACATCGCTCGTTTGCTCCATCACGTCGGCGCCTATTCTAAAGTAACTGTATAAAAGCGCAGCGATGGGGATAACCAAGGGCTTGTTTTGAGCCAGCATGGAAACGATAATACCTTCGAAAGCCAGCCCGCCCGATATTTTCTGGATCAACCGCTTGTGCACGCCCATGGCCAGTATCCCGCCCGACATCCCCGCCAAAATCCCCGATATGGCCATGGAAAGCCAGATCCCCTGCTCCACATTAATACCGACATGCCGGGCAAACTTGTCATTAAACCCCGACATCCTTAACCCAAAACCGAAGGGGGTCCGGTACAAAAACAGCCAGGTGATAATAACAGCGATTGCCGCAATCAAAATCCCGCTGTTAATGCTGATCGCGCCCCGGATCAAGGGAATCTGCCCTTCCGCCGGAAAAATGTCAGACAAAATGGAACCGGCCCCGGGAGGCATAAAAAAACGCTTCATTAAATAATCATAAATTTGTACGGCGATGAAGTTCAGCATTAATGTGGAA
>JAAZIE010000388.1 GCA_012510305.1 Bacillota bacterium
AAAAGCCGTACGTGGGTACCAGGAGCCAGACCGGTGAGGCGAGCTGTACCAGCACGGTTTCGGCGATACAGCAGGTGACCTGCCGGCGGCCCGAAACAAAGCACTCCGGGCATTCGAGATAAATATCGGCAGCGGCATCGATTCGCCGGTCCTGAACCAGCGGGGGCACGGTAAAGGTTTTTTTGTAAAGCAGCGGGGGGGAGGTGAGCACTTTCCAACCGGAGCGATCCAGAAACTTTACCTTGCAGCGGTAGTAGAAGCTGACCTGCACCCTGTCGGTCCCTTTTATCTTTTTTGCCGGGAGGGGATGCCGCCTGCCGGTGAGGGGGTAAACCCGGAGACATTCCGCATCGTAAACCTCTCCTTTGGCGGCTGCTGAAAGATCCACAGTTTTTCCGCTTACCCGGAAATCCCGGCAGCTCCAGTATATTTTTGTAGTTTTAATACAGGCCTTCTCCGTGGGGGGCGGCAGGGGCGGCTGTTCTTTCCACGGTATGAAGTCGATGTTGTCGCTGACGGGGTTTCCGCTTCCCCCCGGGTTGAGCAGGGGATGGTAGGGGCCGGAGCTGTCTCCCCACCAGTTGTTCACCGCGCTGATCACGGTGGCAGTTTGGTTGAACGCACCCCAGGTATTATCCTGGATGCTGTTGCATTCCAGGAGGGGGTTGGCGTTACCGGAGGGGCTTCCCTGAAAGTTATTGCTGACAAAAACCCCGGCGCTGCCGTTTTCAGTGAGCAGGTTGTCGCTGATCTGCGGCTCCAGGGGGTAGGGATCGGGAGGAATAAAACTGCCCGGCCCCTGCGAGAAAAGGTAGATCGCGTCGTGCGTGCTGTTGTTGATCCGGTTGGATGATATGAGGATGCCGGCGGGTATGGGGCCGGTGGAAGGAACCCATCCCCACATGATGCCGCGCTGCTTGCAGTCTTCGATGGTGTTGCCGGTGATTATCTCAGCTGCCGCCTGAATAATGATGATGCCGCCTTTGAGCTCATCGGTGGCCAGGCCGCAGTTGTGAATAGTATTGTTCCGGATAGTAACGTTTTGCTCATCCCAGGCCAGGGTTATCCCGCTGAAACTTTCATTTTCAATGATGTTGTTTTCCAGGAGCAGGCCGGAGTCGCTCCCTTCCGCATAGATCCCGTCGCCGTTGTTGCTGCGGATAGTATTGCCCAGGATACTGGTGGACCCGTGCGGGCGCAGGAAGATTCCCGCCCGTTCGAAGCTCGTGATGGCGCCGTTATTTTCGATGAGGCTTCCGGTTACCTCCAGGGCGGAGCGATTGATGTTCATAATTCCGGAGAGGTCGTGTCCCCTGACGGTGCAGTTTTCAATGAGCACCTCTTCCAGATCGGGAAAACCGGCTGTGCCCACGCGGATCCCCTGGCCGGGCCCGTTTTGAAAGGTGAGCAGCATGACTGTGACCTCGCCGGAAGTAATCAGCAGCGTGGGGGCGACCGCCATGCCGGCGGCATCGATGATCGCTTCACCCGCCGATGGATCCGGTCCCGCCAGGGTAAGCGGCTTGTTGATCACCAGCTGCTCATTGTAGGTGCCGGGGGCAACGCTGACGGTTCCGCCGGAAGGGGCGGCGTCGATAAGGGACTGTATACTCATCTTTCAACACCACTTTGATATAAAGTTGTCGTGACACCAGTATATTATGCAGGCGCTTACCTGAAGGTGCACAGCCGGGAATATTTTGGTGCTATTTGGACCGCCGCATCTCTAGGATATTTGAAATATGGTAAAATGGAGGCGGTTACCGTCTACAATAATTCAGGAGGCAAAAGGATGAAAAAAGTTGACTTGCTGGTTATCGGGGGAAGCGCGGGAGGGCTTCTTTCTGCAACGATGGTGCGCAAAGCTTACGGAGAGGATTTGGAGATAACCCTGATCCGCGAAACCGAAAGGGTGATGGTTCCCTGCGGTATCCCTTATATTTATGGAACCCTGCGGGATCTGGGGAAAAACGTAATTCCCGATGCCCTGCTCACCGGCGCCAACATCAACCTGCTCATCGATCGCGCTGTGGCCATAGACCGGGAGCAAAAAACGGTTACCACAAAGGGAAACGAGGTCATCGGCTATAAAAAACTGATCATCGCCACCGGTTCACTGCCGCTGATTCCCACTTTTATCCCCGGCCATGATCTGGACAACATCTATCCGGTGATGAAAAACGAGGAACACCTGGGGAAAATATTAAGGGGGCTGGAGCAGGCCCGGGATGTCGCCGTTATCGGGGGCGGCTTTATCGGGGTCGAATTTGCCGAGCAGATCAGCAGGCTGGAGAAGAATGTGACCATCGTCGAGGCGGCCGATTCCTGCCTCTGGCAGGCTTTCGACAAAAGCTACAGCGATGATATCGAGTCTCGCCTGCGCGATAAGGGAATCACGATCATGACCGGCACCAGGGTTAAAAGAATAAAGGGTGAACAGGCCGTGGAGGCCCTGGAACTGGAAGATGGAAGCAGCATCCCTGCAGATATGGTCATCCTGGGGCTGGGCGTAAAACCGAACAGTGCGCTGGCCCGGGATTGCGGGCTGCTGGTGAGCGACAGGGGCGCCGTGGTGGTTGATCAGTATATGCGCACCAGCGACCCCGATATTTTTGCCGTGGGTGACTGTGCCGAAAAAAGGTGCTTTTTCACCGGTAAGAATGTGCCGCTGCTGCTGGCCTCAACGGCGGCAACGGAAGCGAAGATCGCCGGGAGCAACGCTTTTCACCTGCGGTTGATCCGGGCCAACAAGGGGACCATCAGCACGTTTTCGGCTAAAATAGCGGGGAAAACCTATGCCGCGGCGGGGCTCACGGAAACCCAGGCCCGGCGGGAAGGTTTCTGCATCATGGTCGGCGAGTTCAAGACCATGGATCGTCATCCCGCCACTTTGCCCGGTGCGCAGGAGATCTATATCAAGCTCATTTTTTCCCGGTGTTCCGGCATCATCCTGGGAGCCCAGATCTCCGGGGGGGACAGCGTGGGCGAGATGATCAATATTCTGAGCCTGGCCATACAAAAGGATACCACCGCCACCGAGCTAAACACCTTTCAGGCGGCGACGCATCCTTTGGTTTCTCCGTCGCCCATCGCCTATCCGATCAATGCGGCGGCGATGAATGCGCTTGCCACCAACTGCAAACATTTAAACGAGGACCTGGTGATATAAC
>JAAZIE010000389.1 GCA_012510305.1 Bacillota bacterium
GGCTCAAAGAGAGCGGTGAATATACCGGGGAAGAGACCGGCTGATCCCGGGCGTGCCCTAATTTTTCAAAACTGGTGCGGGCTGTCCCGGCGCCGGGGAACCCCTGGAAATGGTATAATTTTGTTGCGGGCGAGCCAACCCTCGCCCGCATTTTACCCACCGCTTGCACAGGCTGTGAAAGTATAATCCGGGTGACCAGTTGCGGATGTTTACGGTATTCGGTGGGACCATATGGTTGCGGTTTGTTTCCATATTTACCCGGCGGCAACCCTGTAAAATTGTAGAGGTTGTCGAAAAAGAGGGAATCCGGTATGATCGCTCCTGAAAGGGAGCTTTCTTTTTTGCCGGCGGAAAGGGTATTTCCCAGGCAACTTTATCCAGGCGGGGTGATGAACCATGATCAGCTCCAGGGAACGGGTCGGGGCGGCGATTAGCCGCCGGCGCACTGACAGGATTCCCCGCGGGGAACTTTGCATTGATGATGACCTGGTCCGGCAGGTTCTGAAGAGCGCCCGGGCCGGTTTTGAAGAAAGAGCGGCATTTATCGCTCAGCTGGGACTGGATCTGGTCACCCTGGCCCCCGCATACCCCGCCGGGGCCGGCGTTCCCGAAAAGCTGGCCGATCCCCTGCCCGACCTGGAAAAATGGGTGCTGCAGACACCATATTTTGTTTTTGCCCTGCTTGACGGCGCTTTCGGCTGGGGGACGCGCCTGATGGATTACCTGGAATTCCTGATGCTTCACCGGAGCTCGCCCCTTGAGTTTAAGGATTTGATCGACGGGGTGGAAAAGCTGAACCGGGAGCTGATCATCAGCCTGGTGGGGCGGGGGGTGGACGGGATCATTATCGCCGATGATATCGCCTACCGGCGCGGCCTCATGATCAGCCCCCTTGTTTTAAGGGAGCTCCTCTTTCCCGCCCTGGCCCGGCAGGTGAGCGCCGCCTCCGGAGAGGTCCCCCTTTTCTTTCATTCCGATGGCAACTACTCTGAAATTATACCCGACCTGGTTCACTGCGGCTTCCGGGGTTTGCAGTGCCTTGAGCGCCAAGCGGGGATGGATCCGTTGACCCTGAAAAGGCGCTATCCCGAGATGTGCTTTTGGGGCACCCTGGAAGTGGAAGATCTTGAGCGGGCTGAAGACGAAGCCCGCCTGGAGAAGATCGCAGCCGAGATCCACAGCCTTTCTGCCGAAAAAGGATTTATCCTCGGCACTACCTGCGGCCTGTTTAACGGTATCGACCTCGAAGGCCTGAGCGCTATTCACCGCAAAGTGGACGGCGGCGGCAGGTGACCGCCGCACCAACGGGGCGGTAAAACAGGCACCGAAGCATCCCCCCTTGACGTATTGGCCAAAATGTGGTAATCTTTTGTTACTATAAAGTAGTATGAGCGATACTCTCAAAATAGTTTTAACTTCTGCTCTATCTTTCCTTTGTTTCCGGATAAATATCTGCAGATCCGGTTTGCCTGTTCCGAGAAAGTCTGTTTCCAACCCTGTCGGATTGCCCGATGCGCTTATGGTTAAGCTAGGCTGAGTATCCCCAAATCACGTTACCCGGGGGTGATGCAGATGGTGTAGTCCCGCTATCGTATACCGTTTAATCTAAAACAAGACAGGAGGTTGCTTAAATGGCAGAGAAGACCAGTCTTTTCGAGGAGAGGAAGAAGAGATACCAGGCGGCGATGAATTTAGAGAAGCCGGACCGGGTCCCCATACGCCTGAATTTCTCCGGAGAATTTATTACCAAGGTGGCCGGTTATACCTTTCAGGAAACATACTACGATTGGCAAAAAAATAACGATGCCACCAGAAAGATGCTGGAAAAAATAAGTGACCTGGAGATGGTTATCGGGGGAGCGAACCTGTGGTGGGCGGCCCTGCATGATGCGGTGGGCGCCAAGTATCTTCGCTTTGCCGGGCGGGATCTGGATGCAGAGACCATGTTCCAGTATGTTGAGGAGCCCTATATGCTTCCGGAGGATTACGATGATTTTATCGAAAACCCGACGGAGTGGATTGCCACCACCTACCTGCCGCGGATTCATACCGAGCTGGCCGAGCCCGGCTCATACCGCGCCACGGCGGGCCTGATCAAGGGCGCCTTTGGGCTGGCCCAGCAGCTCGGCTCCGGCGCTGAAGCGATGGCCTCCTATCAGCGTGACTTTGGAGTGGTCCCCACGATTACCGGTATAAGCAAGGCTCCTTTTGACACGCTGGCGGATACGCTCCGCGGTCTTTCGGGGATCATGCTCGATCTCTACCAGCGCCCCGAAAAGGTCAAAAAAGCCCTGGAGGTGCTGGTACCGCACAACATTTTCTACGGTATGGCCACGGCCCAGGGAGACACCGATTTCCCGGTATTCATGCCGCTGCACCGCGGGGCCTACCCCTTTATGAAGATGGAGCAGTGGGTCGAGTTCTACTGGCCTTCGCTGAAACAGGTTGTCGAAGGGCTCTGGAGCAACGGTAAAAGAACGATGTTCTATGCGGAGAACATCTGGACACCGTACCTGGAGAAAATCGCCGAGCTCCCCGAAAAGAGTATTATCTTCCATGTCGATCAGACCGACATGGAGAAGGCTCACCAGGTGCTGGGCGGCAGGTTCTGCCTCAGCGGCAACGTGCCCAATTCGCTGCTTGCTTTTGGCAAACCGGAAGAGGTCAAAGAATATGTCAAGCGCCTGCTGGACAAGTATGCACGCGACGGCGGCTTTATCCTAGATGCAGGCGCGGTTATTCTCGACGATGCCAAGGAAGAAAACATCCGGGCTCTCATCGAAGCCGGCCTGGAGTACGGGGTATATTAAAAATAATCGGGAGGGTCGTCAAATGAGCAAGGAACTTACATTTAAAAATCTGCCTCCGGCCGTATGCGTGCCCTGGGAAGTAAAGGCCAAAGAACTGGGAGAAATTAAAGGTGACGCTGCTCTGATCAAGAAAGAATGGGAAAATCTTGATCTGATGGGCTATCTCTATATCTGGAATTGGGTCCAGCGCTAGTCGAAACAGGCGACGGTTTTTACTTACGTTAAAAAGGAGGACTTAAAGATAGATGGCTAAGGACGAGCTGGCCGGCGCAATTGCCGGGTTGGATCAGGAGAAGGTGCTCTCCCTGGTCAAGGAGCGCTTGCAGGCCGGGGTCAAGCCCATGGAACTGATCGGCAACCTGCAGGAAGGCATGGCCCGGGTGGGAGACCTTTTTGAAGAAGGAGAGTTCTTTTTAAGCGAGCTGATCTTGTGCGGTGAGATCATGAAAGAAGCGATGGGGCTGCTGGAGCCTGAACTTGCCGCCGGTGATCGCCAGTACCGCGGAACGATCGTCATCGGCACGGTCAAGGGGGATATTCACGACCTGGGGAAAAATATCGTGGTGATGCTGCTCAGGGGAGCGGGTTACAAGGTCATCGATCTGGGGGTGGACGTGGCTCCGGAGAAATTTGTCCAGTCTGCCCGGGAGAACGAAACGCCCCTGGTGGCGATGAGCATGCTGTTAACCTCGGCTATGGGGACGATGAAGGAGTGCGTCCAGGCGATCAAGGAGTCCGGTTTAAATACACGGGTGCTCATCGGCGGGCCGATTATTGATGATAAAGTGATGCAGTTCAGCGGGGCCGATTACGGCAGCACCATCGCCAGCGACGCCACCAAAATTGCGGAAAAAGTATTTAAAACCGCCTGACGCGGTGCACCGGTCAAAAATGATCAACTGTAACTGTGCGGGGCTGCCCTTTGGGACAGCCCCTTTTCTTGCCGGTTTCAGGGGTTCGCCCGGCGGCGACGGCCCTGCAAAACAAGCAAAAGCCAAATTGACCTCGCCCGGAGCTAGTGCTAAGATGAATTAAACGCAGGAAAGCAGCGGCTGCGCCGGAGCGCCGCTTGCTGCATCTTTTTGGGGATGCGCAGATGAACCAGGAAAAACAATATCACACTGGAGCTGTAAGAAAGATATGAAAATTAAGATCAACTTTGTTACTACGGCAGGACGAAAAGCGGCAGTACAGGTAGAAAAAGGGGCAAAATTGCTGGAGGCGGCAGCCCGGGCCGGGATGGCCGTGGAAGGAAACTGCGGCGGCAAGGGCAGCTGCGGAAAATGCAAGGTGAGGCTGATCCCCAAAAGCGCGGAAGAGCCCACGGGAACTGAAAAAAAACTTCTATCACCGGAGGAGCTGGAGGAAGGTTGGGTGCTGGCCTGTCAAAGAACGGCTGAAGGCGACAGCGTTGTCGAGGTGCCGGAGCAAAGCGACGCTTTCCAGCGCAAGGTTTCGTTAACCGGGGAGGATGAGGAAATCAGGGCTGAGCCGGCCGTGAGCAAAGTTGAGCTCAGCCTGGAGCGGCCTACGGTGCAGGATCAAACCCCCGATCTGGAAAGGCTGCTGGAGCGGCTGCCGGGTGATCGCCCTTTCAGCGTTTCGCGCCGTCTTCTCGCCGGGCTGCCGCGGGTTTTGCGCCGGGAAAACTTTGCCGTTACCGCGGTGTTGACCGATGGAAAGCTCATCGCCGTGGAGCCGGGCGCTACATCCGGGCGCCTTTTTGGGATCGCTTTCGATATCGGCACCACCACGATAATGGGCTCCCTGCACGACTTGAACAGCGGCAGGGCGCTGGCCGTGGGGGCGGCGACCAACCCCCAGAACATCTACGGCGCCGACGTTATTTCGCGGATTACTTATGCCACCGATAACGAGGGCGGCCTGGAAAGGATGCAGCGCAAAGTGATGGAGGCGCTTAACGGGATTATTGAAAAATTGTCCGGGGAAGCGGGCATTGAAAC
>JAAZIE010000390.1 GCA_012510305.1 Bacillota bacterium
CCGGGGCCTGGGCCCGGAAATTAGCCTGACCTTGAGCTACAACAGCGCCTCGAAGGGGGGCGGCATCTTCGGCTGCGGCTGGAGCTTCTCCTACGAATGGCTCCTGGAGCAGAAGGGCGATCAGGTTTGGGTAAGCAAAGGTTCGGGGCAGGGCTTCCCCTTTACCGCTGCCGGCGGGGCCACCCCGGAGCAGCCGGTGGAGGCCCGGCCGCCTGTGGGCATATTCCACCGCCTCATCGACTACGGTGACCACTGGCTCTACATCGAGAAAGGGGCGCCGCTTTACCGGCGTTTTGACCGGGTCCCGGGAATGAATCTGGGCCGTCTCACTGCGGTGAGCGATTACTACGGTAACAGCCTCCGCCTGGGCTACAGCTCCCGGGGGAACCTGGAGACGCTCACCGATGCCGCCGGCCGCGCCATTCACTTCACCTTCAATGAAAAGAATCTCTGCACCGGTTTCGCCTTGCCCGACGGAAGGCGCGCTTCCTTCAGCTACGACGAGCAGGGCCGCCTGGTCCGCACCGAAGATCTGATGGGCATACCGGTTGACTACGAGTACGATGCCGGATCCGCCCTCACCAAAATGGTGACCGGCAAGAGCGAGCGGACCGTGGCCTTCACCTACCGGCAGGTGGGAAGCGAGCGGTTGCTCGGCTCTTTCAGCGACCCCAACGGAAATACAACCCGCTACGAACTGCTCTCCGCCGCCCCTCGCCGGGTTGCGGTAACCGACCCGGAAGGGAATAAAACTGTCTTCCAGAGCAGGGGCGGGCTCACCGAGCAGGTGACCGACCCCCTGGGCCGGGCCGCCGCCATGGAGTACCGCGGCGGGCTTCCGGTAAAGCACCGGGACCGCAACGGCGGGCTGATGCGCTGGGAATACGACGAGGTCGGCAACCAGGTCAAGGAGATCAACCAGGCCGGTGAAGCGCTCATCTTCGCCTACGATCCCTTTGGCAACCTCACCGGGATTACCGACCCCCTGGGCGGCAGGTGGGCCTACCGCTACAACGACCGCCACAGCCTGGTGGAGATCACCAGCCCTGCCGGCCGCCATATGTCCATCGAATACAGTGAGCAGGGCCTGCCGGTAAGCCTCACCGGTTTTGACGGCCTTAAAACCGCCGTGGAGCACGACCGCTACGGCAACATCGTGCAGGTGGCCGCCCCGTCGGGGGGGACCACCGCTTTTACCTTTGACGAGCAGGGTTACCTGCCTGCCGCCGTCACCGATCCTTTGGGGCACAGCGTTACCTTTGAACACGACGGCAATGGCCGGCTGATCCGGTACCGCTACCCCGACGGAGCCGAAAAAAGACTGGTTTTCGATTGCTGTTACAGCCTCCTCACTACCGACGAACGGGGCCTGAGCCGGGGTTACGAGCGGGACGCCAACGGCAACATCCTCAAGGAGATCGGCGCCTCCCTGGCGACCAGCGAGCTGGTTTACGACGGCAACAACAACCCGCTCTCTTTGCTGAACAGCTGCCGGCAGCTGACCCGCTACCGGTATGACGCCGCCTCCCGTCTGGACAGGGTGACCAACGCTCTGGGGCAGAAACAGTTTTTCAAATACGATCCCGCCGGCAACCTCCTCTCCTACCAGCCGGAGGGTGGCGGAGAGACCGCTCTCCGGTACGACTCCTGCCACCGTCCCGCTGGAGTTACCGATCCCCTGGGGGCGAGCACGGTGCTCAAGCGTGATGCCATGGGACGGGTGATCGAGGAGAAGGATGCCCGCGGAAAAAGAGTGGAATTTGCCTACGATCCCGATGGTCTCTTGGAAAAGGTCTTTCATGACGGGCAGGAGGCGGCCCGCTATATTTACGACAGCGGCGGCCGGCTGACCGGAATATCGGACCAAAGCGGTACACTAACCTACGATTATAGCGAGACGGGGGAATTTACAGCGACCACCTATCCCGACGGTTCGGTTCTCTCCACCGGCAGCAACAAGGCCGGCCTGCTCGAATCGATTACCTACCCCGGCGGCCTGGCGGTCCGGTACCGCTACGACAGCCGCCTGCGGCCGGCGGAGATGAGCTGGCCCGGCGGCTGGGTGAAATACAGCTACGATCCCGCCGGCAACCTGGTAAAAGAAGAACGCTCCAACGGTACCGAAAGTATTTACAAATACGATCAGGATGAGCGTATCACCGAGTTAAAACACTCCCATGGAGGGGAGCCCTTCATCGAGCGGCGCTACCGCCGCAACGCCTCCGGCTCCATCCTGGAGGAGGAGAGCGTTTCACCGCTGAACCCCCCTCCGGATCAGGATTTTAGCCTCTCCTGCAACCCGGCCGGGCAGATGGCCGGCCCTGATCCTTTCCGCTACGACGGGGCCGGGAACCTGGTGGAAGGGCCCGGTTGGGAGGCGGCCTACGATGGGGAGAACCGGCTGGTGGGGCTGAACCGGGGAGGGGTAACGAAACGCTTCCACTACAACGGTCTCGGCCACCTGGTCCGGGTGGATCGGGGAGAGGACTCCTTGGAGTACAGCTGCGATCCTTTTGGCAACCTCATGTTTGAGAGCCGGCCCGGCAGTAATCCGGGGCGCTTCTACCTCTACTGTCACAGCCGTCCGGTGGCGCTGGTGGATGACGCGGAGGGTACCCTTTTCTATCACTACGACCAGGGGGGAAACACTTTGGCGCTGACGGATAGCGACGGCTCTCTGGCGGCCGGCTACGCCTACTCGCCCTTCGGCACTTTAGTCTCCCAGGGTAAAACGGAGGGCAATCCCTTCACCTTCTGCGGTGGTTTCGGGGTGCTCGATCAGGAGGAGGGGCTCTACTTCATGAAGAGGCGCTTCTACTCCGCCGGGTGGGGCCGCTTTCTGCAAAAAGATCCCCTGGGCTTTGAGGGAGGGACCAACCCCTATGTTTACGCCGCCAACAATCCCCTTGCCCACATCGATCCCGACGGCACCGTGCTTCTGCATGCCTGGGCAGCCTGGAAGGCGGTGGGAGCGGTTGTCGGGGCGATCACGTTAACCTATGCCGCTACAAAAACTGCCCAGAGTGCCTACAATGCTGCAGACCGGTTCAAGAAAAGAAGGGAAGCTTTAAAAAAGATGGAGCAGGCTTTTACAGAGTATGCAAAAATCTGTAAAACAAGGGGGACGACCGGCGCGGAAAGAGAAGCGGCTTATCAAAGATATAAGGGCTTTTACCTCGAGGCGGCCGGACATACAAACGGCATGCTGCAGGGTACCCAGGATACAATCACCTATGGGCTGGAGACCGCGGCGGGTGCGGTTACGCCCGATTACCTTGCTCTGCCGGCCGCAGACGCCTCCGCACTCTTAATTGATCGCAGTCCCCCCGATCCCTGTGCCGGCGGTGGGGGGAATTATTCCCTTCGTTTATCACCCCGCCTGGTCAGCCAATTCCTTTTTGAGTGATTTGGCATCTCGCTGCATAAAAATCAGGAGGGCAAAATGATGCCGGGGGAGGTGTAAAAAAGGTCATGGAAAAAAAGAAATTCAAAATCTCCTATACTTACGATCCCTTGAACCGGCTGACCGCAGCTGCTGTGGAGGGGGAAAAGGAGAGACATTACGATTATGACCGGGCCGGCAACCTCATCGCCATCTCCTCCGATCCGCCGCAAAAAGGCGGCGAGCCCGCCGCCGGGCCGGAGCAGCCGGCAGGCGGCAAAGAGGCTGACCGCGGGGGGCGGGATGAAGAAGAGGCCGCCGATGAGCGCTTCGGCGCTTTGGAGGAGAAATATCGTCGCTACAGCAACGAGGCTCAGGCCGGGACGATCTCGCCGGAGCAGTTTCAGGAAAAGATCAACACTTTGCGCTTTCAGGATGACGGCGGCGCCTGGTGGCAGCTTCGTTCTGACGGCGTCTGGCTTAAATGGGACGGCGCCGCCTGGTTGGAGGCGGAGCCCTCTGCTGAAGCCAAGAAAAGCTGAAAGGTGAAGGATGATGAAAAATAAATTGCTTCCCCGCATTTTGTTAACGCTGCTCGGGGTGGCCCTCATCTTCATGGCAGCGGCTGAAGCGGTCCTCGGCTTTGCCGGAGAAAGTGCGCCTGGCGTGATTACCCATGTACGCCGCGAGGGCGGCGAACGGCAAGAAGCCGTGGCAAACCGCTATACTTACAACATCAGCTATACCTTTACCCTCCCCGATGGAGAAAAAATTGACGGATCGGCCAAAAAGGTCGGCGATGCCGTATTTGTAAAAACCGACGGGAACTCCCCGGCGACGGTGCGCTATCTGCCCTTCTGTCCGCAGATCAATACGCTGGAAGGCCGCGCCAGGCTGGGGCTGGAGCAGATTGTCTTGCTTTTGGTCGGCGCCTTTTTGATCTACTTTATCAACAAAAAGCAAAAACCCCGTGAGGAGTGAGTCAGGGGGACGGTGCCTTTGATTCACTGAAAAGGGGGATAAAAAATGAAGCGATGTCAAAACTGCGGGGCGGGGTTTTCTCAAACAGCCCTGTTCTGCCCGTCTTGTGGTGCGGCGGCGCAGCCCGGCGGCGCTGTTCCGCCGCAGGAGGAAGCGGCGGATAAAAACAAGCCGGGCGCCTTGAGCTGGAGCATCGCCGTGCCCATCTTCAAGCATGCGGTGGTGCTGAAACAGCTCGGCCTGGCGATCGGGATCCCCTTCGGGGTACTGGTCATCGTGCTCGTTATTATTGCGCGCAAAGAGATTTACGCCCTCTACGCTCTCGGCCTTATCGGCGCGCTATTTCTGTTCACCTGGCTATTTTTGCTCGCTGTATACCGGGGGAAATACGAGGTGGGCTTCATCCTCGACGACCGGGGGGCGTTTTACCGGACTGAAGCCCGGCAGGCCAAAAAGGACCGGACCATCAACACCCTCGCCGTGATCGCCGGGGTGCTTTCCGGCAAACCGGTAATGGCCGGAGCCGGGATGCTGGCGCAGTCGAGGCAGCAGGTGTTCCTGCGCTGGCGGCACCTCACCAGGGTGAGATACAAACCCCGGAGCCGCACTATCCTGCTGCGCAGCAGCCTCACCGACAGCATCGCCCTATTTTGCAGCGAAGAAAATTACGCCGCGGTCGAGGAATTTGTTAAAACAAAAACAAAACACCTTCATTAAAATCCCCCCCTTGCACCTATTCCCCCCCTTTGCTAAAGGGGGGCCGGGGGGGATTTAACCACGCCCCCGCCCGGGTTTACCCTGCAAGTTACCTGTAAGCCTCCGGCGCCGCCGGGGTTGGGTCGGGGTCATGGGCTGTAAAATTGGGGTCCTTCATTTAACCGCGGGGCTATCGTACAAAATCGTAGGGGCGAGGCATGCCTCGCCCGCGTTTAACCCG
>JAAZIE010000391.1 GCA_012510305.1 Bacillota bacterium
GGAACAAACACGCGAATACCAGGTTGATCCATCGTCGTAAATAGCCCACATACTCGCTCAAAGTGGAATCAAAAAACCCTGTTTGCGAGGGGCTTGACATGGCCCTTCCATACCAGGGGCGAGGCATGCCTCGCCCGGGTTGACCGCAGGTTTCATTTATGCTATGGCGTTATCTGTTTGCCCGGCGGTACCCGGCCCGGGCGACCCATGGGTCGCCCCTACGGAGGTTTACGGTTTCGGTGTCGGTTAAACGGGACCTGTCTCATATTACCTCGGCCAACGTAATAAACGGTTTCGGTGTGGTTATACGGTACCTATAAATTCCATATTGTCCACCGGCAATCAGGGAAGAAAACTCAGGGTGAAAATTTCGCCGCGGCGGGGCAGGAATATAAGACGAAATAGGGGAATGGTAAAAGAAGAGAAATAAGGCTCTGCATCAGGAGGAAATGACATGAAAGAGCGCTTGCATAAACTGCGGCAGGAAATGAAGAAAAGATCGCTGGAAGCCTTCCTGGTGACGGATCCGGTCAACCGCCGCTATTTGAGCGGATTCGACGGCTCACACGGCATCCTCTTGATTGGAGACGCAGAAGCCTTTCTCTGTACCGATTTTCGCTACCTGGAGCAGGCCGAAAAACAGGCGCCCCATTTTACGATCCTTCCGTGGAAATCAAAGCTGGGCGATCTTTTGAAGTCCGTTGTCGAAAAGGCCGGTTGGAGCGTCCTTGCCTTTGAAGAGGAGCAGGTCACCTACAGCCTGTACCGGCAGCTTCAAACAGCGCTGCCTGCGGAGCTGAAACCGCAAAAGGGGCTGGTTGAGGATCTCCGTGCGGTGAAAACTGATGACGAGATCAATAGGCTGGAAAAGGGCGCGGCGATGATGGACCGGGCTTTCGAATACATCCTCGGCCTGGCCGAGCCGGGGATGACCGAGCAGGAGCTCTCCCTGGAGCTCGAATACTACCTGCGCCGCCGGGGCTCCACGGAGACGCTTTTCAAATATATCGTTGCTTCGGGAACAAGGGGTTCCCTGCCGCACGGGATCGCCTCGGAGAAGAAGATGGGCCGCGGCGAGCTGGTCACCGTTGATTTCACCGGCACTTTTGAAGGATATGCCACCGATATGACCCGCACCTTTGCCCTGGGCGAACCGGAGAAGAGGGCCCTTGAAATTTACGAGATCGTCCGGCTGGCCCAGCAGGAAGCGCGTGAAAAGGTGGGACCGGGATTGACCGGGCGCGAGGCCGACGCCCTGGCCCGCGGCGTCATCGAAGATGCGGGCTACGGGGAACGCTTCGGGCACGGGTTGGGCCACGGCTTGGGGCTGGAGGTTCACGAAAGGCCCACCCTTTCGCCGCGCGGTGAAGAGATCCTGGCCCCGGGGATGGTCGTGACCATTGAGCCGGGTATCTATATTCCCGGATGGGGCGGGGTGCGCATCGAAGATATGGTTGTCATTACTCCGGAGGGCGCCAGGTCGTTGACGCGGTATCCCCGGAAGCTCGTGGTAACATAAAATAGAGAGCGAGGACAAGAGATGATCTCCACCAATGACTTTCATACCGGGCTCACTTTTGAAATGGAGGGCGATCTTTACGAAGTGGTTGATTTTCAACACGTCAAGCCGGGCAAGGGAGCGGCTTTTGTCCGTTCAAAAATCAAAAACTTGAAGAGCGGGGCTGTTACCGAGAAGACTTTCCGCGCCGGTGAAAAAGTGAAGCGTGCCCACCTTGAGCGAAAGGAGATGTCGTACCTTTACCGCAGCGGAGATGAATTTTGCCTCATGGATCTGACGAGCTATGAGCAGATCAACCTTTCAAAAGAGCAGATGGAGAGCGCGGTGAAATATCTCAAGGAGAACGACACCCTTACCGTGGTCAATTACGAAGGGAAGGTGATCGCGGTGGAGCTGCCCCTCACCGTGGAGCTGGCTGTTGTCGAAACCGAACCGGGGGTGAAGGGGGACACCGCCTCCGGGGGCAACAAGCCTGCGGTGGTGGAGACGGGGCTGTCGGTCCAGGTGCCCCTGTTTATCAGTGTCGGCGATGTTTTGCGGATTGATACCCGCAGCGGTGCATATATTGAACGTGTCTAGAAGAATAATATCATTGTCAGCTGAAAGGAGGCGCGATCGTGCCTGAAGATTTGGTGGCCAGGGTATCTTACATCAAGGGGTTGGCTGAGGGTCTGGCGCTGGACGGAGAGAGCAAGGAAGGAAAACTCCTGCTGCGCATGATAGACCTTCTCGGGGATTTTGCCGTAGAGGTGGAGCAGCTGAAAGACGATTACGAAGAGCTTTTTGAGTATGCCGGAGCCCTCGACGAGGACCTGGCGGAGCTGGAAGATGATTTTTACGCCGATCACGATCTTCCTGCCGGGGAATCGCTTTACGAGGAAAGCTTCACCGTGGAATGCCCCAATTGCCGGGAGCTGGTCGAAATCAGCGATGATCTGCTGCATGGGGAAGAGCCGATCAAGGTGAGCTGCCCGCGGTGCGGCGAGATTATCATGATCGACGACGAGGATTGGGATGACGACGATTTCGGTGAGCTCATCGAAGAGGTGGGCGAGGAGGAGGGGCCCGAAAAAGAAGAATAGCTTTTTTGTGGAGTTCAACCCGGGCCGCCGTTTATACGGCGGCTTTTTTTGTGCCCGCGTACCCTTTTCAAATGGGAGCAAGTTCGCCGCTTCCGGATCATATACATTACTGGAGGCCGGGGAAAGTTGATGCCCGGCAA
>JAAZIE010000392.1 GCA_012510305.1 Bacillota bacterium
ACTGTGCGCTGGTTGCCGGGAATTTTCAGCGAACGGTAAAACCCGTTGCCGGTGCCAGCCGGAATGATCCCGAAAATGTTTTTCTTCAAGTCCAGGCCGTTAACCACTTCAAGCAGGGTGCCGTCACCGCCAACTCCCACAATAAGCTCGGCGCCAAGTGCGCGTGCTTTTTCAGCGATAGCGGTAGCGTCGTTCCGGCACCGGGTGTAGTAAGCGTGGAAATGCTGTCTCGCGTCATGCAGCAGGAGTTCCAACCTGCGCCAGACCCGCGCGGCCCGTCCCCTTCCGGCGGTGGGATTGATGATAAAGACCGTTTTAAAAGGGAGCAACATTCTGTCTCCTTTTCGTAAAATGTAGCCGCCCCCTTGAGGACGGCTACATGACTGGTCGGGTGCTGTTTATTCCTCGTTTTTCTCCTTCAACTGCGGCATAATATGGCGCAGCTCCATCGGCAGAGGGAAAGCTAACACAGAACCCTGCTGGCTTACTATTTCGGGTATGGAACGCAGCAGCCTGACGTAAAATCCACCTTCCTGGCTGTGCAAGATCCCAGCCGCTTCGGCCAGTTTCTCGGCGGCTTCCTTTTCCCCTTCGGCCTGGACAATAATGGCGCGGCGCTCCCTTTCCGCCGTCGCCTGGCGGGAAATCGCTTTCTGGAGCAGCTCGGGGATCCCCACGTCTTTGATCTCCACGGCGGTCACCTTGATCCCCCAGGGATCGGTAGCCTCATCCAGGATCTTCTGAATGAGCTGGTTTAGCTTTTCCCGTTCCGAGAGCAACTCGTCCAGCTCGGCCTGCCCGGTCACGCTGCGCAGCGTGGTCTGGGCCAGCTGGGCGGTGGCAAAGCGGTAGTCCTCGATGTTCACAATGGCTTTATTCGCGTCGACGACCCGGTAATAAACGACCGCGTTGACGTTGGTGGTCACGTTGTCGCGCGTAATCACCTCTTGCGAAGGGACGTCCATGGTCACTACGCGCAAAGAGATCCGCACAACCCGGTCCACCAGCGGAATAACCAGGATCAATCCGGGACCCTTTTCGCCGATGAGGCGGCCCAGGCGAAAAACAACCACCCTTTCGTACTCACGAACTACCTTAAGCGACGAGACCAGAAACAACAGGATAACGATAATGATCGGAACAATAAAGTGTTGCATCTTTACACCTCCTTCATGTCAGTATTGGAATCATTTTGCTTTTTATACGGGCGGACCCAGAGATAAAGTGTCTCTGCGCGGACAATCTCCACTTCGGTCCCTGCTGCAATTTTGGAACCGTCATCGCTCCGGGCCAGCCAGAGCTCTCCCCTGGCTTTGATCTGTCCCTCGGGGTTGATCTCCGAGACGACGATCCCTCCTGGCGGCGGTTGAAAATAGCTGCCGCCTTCCCGCCAGCGCCGGCGGCTGTAGATAACCGCGTAAGCAATTGCTCCCATAAGCAAAACTATGGAGATGACGACACCGACAGCGGTAAGGCGAAAAGACTGGTGCCATTCTGTAGACATGAGCGGTTCGATGGGGAGCAACAGGGCGCCTGCGATCAGGGAGATCGCCCCGCCTATACCGAGAACGCCAAATCCCGGAGTAAATATCTCGGCTATAATCAGGCCGATCCCCAGAAGGAGCAAAATGATTCCCGTAACATTGGTATCAAAGAGGCCGATACCATAGATACCCATAATCAACAGGATCCCCCCGATCACTTCCGGAACAAAGGTGCCCGGGTTGGAGAAGCCAACATAAAGCCCCAATAACCCCAGCATCAGCAATAAAAAGGCCACCTGGGGATCGCTGAGCAGATCCTGCAATTTTTCTCTAATGCTCATCTCCGGGTAAAGCGGCTCAACACCAGATGTATGCAAGCGATACCGGTGGCCTTCTTTCTTCACGACCACCCCGTCAAGCTGCTGAAGAAGATCGTTTAAGTCCCTGGCCAGGTAATCAACGACGCCGGCCTCAAGCGCATCTTCGGCGCTGAGGGTTAAATTATCAGTGACAAACTGTTCGGCCAAGTCAGCGGGGCGTCCCTTGGTCTTGGCCAGGTTGCGCAGGTGCTCGGCTAAAAACTTGGCGGTCTTATCGTCGGAGGGGGCAGAGCCTTCCGGGGTCAGCTCCACCGGGTGAGCGGCGCCGACAGTGGTTCCGGGAGCCATCGCCGCTATATCGGAGGAGAGAATAATAAAAGAACCCGCCGAGGCGCTAATGGCGCCGGTTGGCGCTACCAGCACAGCCACGGGCAGGGAGGCGCCCATCACAGTTTTTGTTATATCGATGGTGGCGTCAACAAGCCCCCCGGGCGTATCCAGCATGATCACGAAGAGCTGAGCTTTTTGAGCTTCTGCCGCTGCGATTTGCCGGCTAATAAAGCTAAGCTGTCCTGCTGTAATTGTCCCCTCCACCTCGATTACCAGAACCGGTCCCCCGCTTTCCGGAGCGGCAAAGGCGGCGGGG
>JAAZIE010000045.1 GCA_012510305.1 Bacillota bacterium
CATCAAGAGAATCGAGCCCACCCCGCCGATAAAAGCAGCGCGGCGCGAACGGCCCAGAAGATAAGCGACCACCCCCGCCGCCACCGCCGGCAGGTAGAGCGGGTCAAGCTCGTAGCCCAGCGATCCCGGATTCACCGGCAAGAGGCGATCCAGGCTCCAGACAGGGCCGCTACCGCCAGGGCAGTCAAAGGCCCGCGCCATTTATCTTTTCCGGCAGGCGCCTTGAGCACCAGGTAAACACAGATCCCCAGGGGAATCCCCATCCCGCCGATGTTCAGGGCCAGGCCCCCGCCCAGCGGTATGGAGGGGGCAAAACCGCCGACATAGATCATCGCCACCAGGATCAGCGCAGTCTTCTTGTCCATCCGCAGCCGGTTCAGGGCCCGGTGCAGCAAGATCAGGTAAATTACCGCAATGACGATTACCACGAGCATGATTCCAGGAGCCCTGGCATACATGGCCGGTCCCGCCTTTTTTCTCTGGAAAAAAAGATAACAGTTTATTGTTTCCCCCGCCCCCGCGGGGATATGCACAAAAACCGGGGCTGTCCCAAAAGGACAGCCCCGGTTAGGGGTTTAGATGAATTGTGCTGCGCTTCAGCAGCTGCCGCAGTTTTTACCGCTGCAGCCGCTGCAGCCGCCGGAAGAGGCGCCCCCGCCGGCAGCGCCCCTTCCGGCGCGAAAAGTGGACAGCACCCTCTTCGACTCCGCAGCGCATTCCGGGCAGGAGAGCGTCTCCCGGGAAGCGGCGCAAAGCTCTTCGAATTTTGTTTTGCACTGCGCGCAGTAGAATTCGTAAAGAGGCATCACCGAGCTCCTTTCCGCAAAATCCTGCTAAAATTCACCGCTGTTTTTTACCACCGGCAGCAGCTCCCGATCGAGAAGATGCACAAAGCGGGCGGTGAGAATTCCCTCCAGGCGGGCGAGCTGCTCCAGCAGCTCCGGCGAAACCTGTTCGTCGATCTGCAGGGCCATGATCGCCTCACCGCCGGCCGAGCGGCGGCCCACCTGCATCCCGGCAATGTTGATCCCGTTACGGCCCAAAAAGGTGCCCACGCGGCCGATTACCCCGGGCTTGTCGGTATAGGTGCACAGAAGCATGAACGGCGAGGGGATCACCTCGATCCGGTAGCCCCCGATCCGAACGATACGGATATCGCTGCGGTTAAAAATGGTCCCGGCGATGGTATGTTCTTCCCCGTCCGCCTTAACCGCCAGCATGACCAGGTTGGTGAAATTTTCAATATCCTGCCTGGTTGATTCGCGCACCTTGATCCCCCTGCTGCGGGCGATATGCGGCGCGTTGACGTAGTTAACCTGCTCCCCTAAAATATGTGAAAAAAGGCCGATCAGGCAGGCTGTAGTCAGCGGAGTGACGGATTGGCCGGCCACCTCGCCGCCGTAAAAGAGCTCAATCTCGTCGATCCGGCCGCCGTAGAGATGAAAATAGAGGCCGCCCAAAAGGCGCATCAGGGGCAAAAAGGGCTTCACCCCGGCCATCTCCTCGGGCAGCATTGACGGCATATTCACCGCCGACACCACCGGATCCCCGCGCAGCGCCAGCACAACCTGCTCCGCCACCTGCACGGCCACGTTGACCTGGGCCTCCCGCGTGGAGGCCCCCAGGTGCGGCGTGGCGACGACCTGGGGCAGCGCTAAAAGAGGGCTTTCCAGGGGCGGCTCATGCTCAAAGACATCGAGCGCCACCCCGGCCACCTTCTCTTCAAGAATGGCCCGGTAAAGCGCCTCTTCGTCGATGAGCCCGCCCCGGGCGCAGTTGATCAGGCGCACCCCCGGCTTCATCGCAGCCAGCTCTTCGGCACCGATGAGATGACGGCTCTGCTTGTTGCAGGGCAGGTGCAGGGTGATGAAATCGGCAGCCTTCAGCAGATCGGCCAGGGGCACCGGGGTAACGCCGATTTTTTCCGCATGCTCCGCCGGGATATAAGGATCGTAGGCCATGATGCTCATACCCATGGCCCGGGCTCTCCGGGCCACCTCGCTGCCGATACGGCCCAGCCCGATAATCCCCAGGCTTTTCTGGTGAAGCTCCACGCCCATAAAACGGCCCCGCTCCCACCGTCCCGCTTTTAAGGCACAGTCCGCCGCCGGTATGTTCCGGGCCAGGGAGGTAAGCATGGCCAGGGCATGCTCCGCCGCGGAAATCGTGTTTGCCTCGGGGGCGTTGAGCACGATAATCCCCCGCGTCGTAGCCTGCTCCAGGTCGATATTGTCCACCCCGACCCCGGCACGGCCGATCACCCGCAGCTTATCGGCCGCCTCGATCACCGCAGCGGTTACCTCTGTCCCGCTGCGCACTACCAGGGCGTCATATTTTCCGATTAGATCGATCAGCTCTTTCTCGTTCAAGCCGGTAACCAGATCTACCCGGTGGTATTTTTCCAACAGGGCGATCCCCTCGGGAGAGAGAGGGTCGCTGACAAGAATTCTCACTGCGACACCTCCTGCGAAAATACTTGCGATCTCATTCTGTTCGCTAATTAAAATAGAGCAACTGTTAATAGCAAAAAACCGTAACCGGGGTTACGGAAAAAGTGGCTCTCAAACGGATCCATGTTTATTTGCCCGGGTGCTGATGCCGGGAAATATTTTTCCTTAAATCACCCTCGTCAACCGCCGGTAACAGTTCTCACCAACCGCTGCGGGAGATACTGGACGTAGTGCTGCTAGGTCCGGCCGCGGAGCCTTTTTCTCTTTTTGGCCCTGCGCCTTTTTTTACGCTGTCTTTTTAGCTGTTTGCTGGTCTTTACTTTCGCCAGATCCCTCTCCTCCTTCGCTCACACTGTTATCCCGGCGGCGCCGTCAAACTGCACATCATTATATCATCACCGGCGGAACAAAAAAAGGTTTTTCTGCAAAAACCGTGATCCCACCCTTCACCCCGCACCCTTGCCGCGATGACGCACTTTTAAATATTATGGCCGGCTGCGCAGCGCCCCTTTCCCGGATCCCGCATTATGGGCTCTTTTCGCGGCAGATGAAAAGAACCCGCCGGGCGGTTGGTCCGCTCCCCTGGAATGGGGGGAATACGGCCGCCGGGGACGCTCCCTTCCCCCATACCGCTACCGGCCGGACCTTCACCGGTTGCTCTTTTTACTTCAGGTAAGCCGTTTTAAAGTCCGGTGCGCCGGTGCTCAGGTAGAGATAGCCTTTTAAATTCTTGTTCACCATCACCGGGCAGGTGTAGTAATAGATCGGCATGACCGGCATATGTTCCATGAGAATCTTCTCCTGCTCGTGCAGCCGCGGGATCCGCTCAGCGGGATCATCGAGGGTGAGCAGTTCGATGATGATCGCATCGTAGCGCTCGTCGCCCCACTGGCTGTTGTTGTTGCCGCCGCCGGTCTTGAACATATCCAGGAAGCTGCCGGGTTCCGCGTAATTGCCGATCCAGCGGGCCCGGGAGACGTCAAATGCGCCTTCGATGCGGCTTTGCAGATAGGTGTCCCACTCCTGGTTGGTCAGGGTAACCCCGGTAATACCCAGATTCTGCTCCCACATCTCCACGATCGCCTCGGCGATGTTCTTGTGCATATCGTGGGTATTGTAGAGAATTTCAAAGGCGGGGAAACCCTCGCCGCCGGGGTAACCCGCCCCGGCCAACAGCGCTTTCGCCTCTTCAAGGTCTTCCTCGTAGAAATCGCCGCCCTCTTCACGAAAATCGGAGCCTTCCTTGATATCGGCGATTCCGGGGGGCACAAAGGCGAAGGCGGGCAGCTCGCCGCCCCGGGTTACCTCTTCGCAGATGGCCCGGCGATCGATGGCCATGGTCAGGGCTTTGCGCACCTTGACATCGTCAAAGGGCTCCTTCTCGCAGTTGAAAATATAGTAGTAGGTGCCCAGGTAGGGGAAGATATTCAGCTCACCGGGCAGCTCCTCTTTCAACCGGGGAATCTCTTTCCCGGGAACGCCATGGGTCATATCCACTTCGCCCTTTTCAAACATGGTCAGCCCGGTATCGAGCTCTTCAACCATGGTGAAGATGAGGCGGTCGAGCTTCACCGCGCCGGCATCCCAGTAATTTTCGTTGGGAACGTATTCCAGGCGGTCCTGCTCTCTCTTTTCCAGCTTGAACGGCCCGTTCACGATAGTCGTCTCCGGGCTCAGGTGCCATCCTTTATCATCGGCCTTCACCGTCTTCCGGTGCAGCGGATAATAGGTCGGGAAAGCGGTGAGGTCCAAAAAGTAAGGCGCACCTAACCGCAGCTGCACCTTGATGGTCTGATCATCCACCACGGTGATACCGATATCATCGGGGCTGCCCTCGCCTTCGTAGCAGGCGGTGGCGCCTTCGATGAGATCAAACATGTAACTGTAGTCTGCCGCGATCTCCGGATCGACCGCTCTTTTCCAGGCAAATTCAAAATCATGAGCGGTCAGCGGATCGCCGTTGGACCACTTCAGATCGTCGCGCAGGTGAAAGGTGTACTCGGTATGATCATCGCTCACCTCCCAACTCTCGGCGCAGGCCGGCTGGGGCTTGTTATCCGCACCCAGCCTGGTGAGCCCTTCATACATCTGCAGGGTCGCGTGAAGCTCGGAGAGCCCGGTCATCAGGGCCGGGTCCAGCGTCTCCGGCTCAGTGCCCACGTTGTAAGTAACCACTTGCTCTCTCTTGGCTTCGGGCCCGCAACCGGCTGCAGCGAGGACCAATCCCACCAGGAGCAACAGACCAACAATACTCTTTTTCAAGTTCAAACCCCCTTGCATTTTTAGGCACACTCCCATGCAACCACCGGTGCAGAGCCCCCTGACTGCCCCCACGTTAAGTCTTGTACACCCTTTAGCTGTATAGGTTTCTGCATTAAAGGACGGATTCCTGCACTATATTATTGAAGTAAAAGAAGTTATTGCCAGATTGCCTCGCGAACCGGGCTTCCCCGCACCGGTACACAGATCTTTGCAGCCCGCGCTCACCGCCGCAGCGATAAAACAGGGGCGCGGGCGGGGCGCGCCTTTCCGGCGGGTTCAGCGGCACCCGGGAAAGAAAGCAGCCGCCTTTGCAGGCGGCTTGCTTTTTGCTTTCAACCCTGGTTTTCGCTGATATTAAAGGTTTTTGGTGCCGGGAACCGGAATCGAACCGGTACGGGTATCGCTTTACCCGAGGGATTTTAAGTCCCTTGCGTCTGCCTGTTCCGCCACCCCGGCATAAAAATAAAATGGAGGCGACACCCGGATTCGAACCGGGGGTAAAGGATTTGCAGTCCTCTGCCTTACCACTTGGCTATGTCGCCTCAAAATGGAGCGGAAGACGGGATTCGAACCCGCGACCCTCGCCTTGGCAAGGCGATGCTCTACCAC
>JAAZIE010000393.1 GCA_012510305.1 Bacillota bacterium
CTGGCGGGTTGGCTGGACCTGCTGCTCATCTTTTTTATCGCCGTGCTGCTTGGAGCGCTTGCCGGAATCATTTTGATCGTTTTCCGTAAAAAAAGCGGAAAAACAGCGATCCCCTTCGGACCCTTCATCGCCGTCGCTTACGTCCTGGTGCTTCTTTTGGGAGATCGGATCTGGGACCTTTATTTTACGCTTTTCTAGAAATGTAAACCTGATTTTACCGGGAAAGGGTTTATGTTGTTGGTTAATCCCGGTGCATCTGTGGAACATTTAAATGAATTGTGTTATAAATATAGCAGCCCTCAGGGGCAAAATCCGTGTATACCAGCCTTCTTTCGCTTTGATGGAAGATGGCTTTACCGGGAAAGGTGTGGTTGGATGACCAACAATAAAACGCTGCTTCAATGGATTGACGAAGCAAAACAGCTTTGCCAACCGGATCGGATAGTATGGATTGACGGCAGCGAAGAGCAAAAAAAGCAGCTGGAGGCAGAAGGGATTTCCACCGGGGAGCTATCCGCGATGGATCAAAAAAAGTGGCCGGGGTGCATCTACCATCGCACCGCGGTCAACGACGTGGCCCGCACTGAAGATCTTACCTATATCTGCACATCCAAAAAAGAAGACGCCGGCCCGACAAACAACTGGATGGAACCGGCGGAAGCGTACAGCCGGGCTTCAGAATATTTTCGGGACTCGATGAAGGGACGGACCATGTACATAATCCCCTTTTCCATGGGGCCGCCCGGTTCCCCCTTCAGCAAAATTGGCATCGAGATTACCGACAGCATCTATGTGGTTCTGAACATGCTGATCATGACCCATTCAGGCCAAAAGATCCTCGATGAACTGGGGGACAGCGATGATTTTACCCGGGGCCTGCACGGCAAGGCCGAGCGGGACCCCAAGCGCAGGCTCATCCTGCACTTCCCCGAGGACAATACCATCTGGAGCGTGGGTTCAGGGTACGGCGGCAACGTCTTGCTGGGCAAAAAATGCCTGGCCCTGCGCCTGGCCAGCTGGTTTGGCCGCCACGAAGGCTGGCTGGCCGAGCATATGCTGATCATGGGGATCGAAGATCCCCACGGCAGAATCGACTATATCGCCGCCGCCTTTCCCAGCGCCTGCGGCAAGACCAACCTGGCCATGCTCATTCCGCCGGAACATTTTCGCAAGCAGGGCTACAAGGTCTGGACTGTCGGTGACGATATCGCCTGGATCCGCCTGGGCCAAGACGGCCGGCTCTGGGCCTTGAACCCGGAAACGGGCTTCTTCGGGGTGGCCCCGGGGACAAATTCTCATTCCAACCCCAACGCCCTGGCTACGATCCGGCGCAACACCATCTTTACCAACGTGCTTTTAACCGAAGAGGGAGATGTCTGGTGGGAGGACGGCGAAGGCGACCCGCCCGCCTCGGGGATCGCCTGGGACGGCCGCCCCTGGAAACCGGGGCTCACCGACGAATCGGGCAAGCCCATTCCCGGAGCCAACCCCAATTCTCGCTTTACCGCGCCGATTGTACAGTGTCCCACGGTTTCGCCGGAGTGGGATAACCCGCGCGGCGTTCCGCTTTCGGCGATCATCTTTGGCGGGCGCCGCTCCCGGCTGGCCCCGTTGGTCTACGAAACATTCAGCTGGCAGCACGGGGTCTACACCGGGGCGACGATGGCCTCAGAAATTACCGCCGCCCAGTACGGCGACCAGGGTGCAGTGCGGCGTGATCCCATGGCCATGCTTCCTTTCTGCGGCTACAACATGGCCGACTATTTTACCCACTGGCTTGAATTCGGCAAAAAGATCACCAGGCCGCCGGGCATATTCCATGTAAACTGGTTCAAAAAAGACGATGCGGGACGCTTCATCTGGCCCGGCTTCGGCGAAAACATCAGGGCGCTGAACTGGATCATTCAGCGCACCCGCGGCGAGGCCGGGGCCGAGCGCACACCCATCGGTTATGTCCCCGCGAAAGGAGCACTGGACCTGGCAGGGTTGGAGATCTCTGCAGAAGCGATGGAAGAGCTCTTTACCGTGGAGCCGCGTGACTGGCAGAAAGAGCTGGACGATCACCGGCGTTTCTTTGAACAGTTCGGTGACCGGCTCCCACAGGGCCTTCGTGACGAACACCGGGCCCTGGAGGAACGGTTCGACCGGGGATAGCAATTCCGATTAGTCTAGTTGCGAATAAGCTAAATAAAAGGCGTATTATAAAAATAAGGGGATCGCTTCCCCTTATTTTTTCGCTTAATTCTTAACCAGGGGCTTGAACATATCCATCATGCCCATGGCCACATGCGCCAGTCCGAAGCCGGTAATGCCCGCACCCATGGTGCCGCCGACCACCCGGCCCACGCCGGCGATAAAGAGGCCCACTCCGGCCACGGCCAGGCCCTTCTTGTTGCCCTTTTGCATAATCTCTTCAACCATCATTTTCATGATCAGTTCCCCCTTGGCTATATTCTCTCTCGGAAAGCGTTTTTCCATGATAGCATAATCTGGCAATAAAGAGGCTGATAGGCTAAAGGGTGAAAAATTGAGTAAATTGTGTTAACATGGCTCTAGCACATACAATAAAAGAGGTGGAGCCATGTTTGATTATCTGCTCACAGAAGAACAGCTCAAATTTCGAGACGAAGTGCGGGCGCTGGTTAAGTGGGTGCCCCGCGAAATGGTCCTGGCGATGGACCGCGATGAGATCAAGTTTCCCAAGGAATTTCTAAAAGAAGCGGGCCGGCGCAACCTCTTTGGAAACCGCTATCCCAAAGAATGGGGCGGCCGGGGGATGGACTGGGTCACCACCTGCATGGCCCTGGAAGAAGTGGGCACTATCGGTTATGAATTTGCCTGCGTCTTCGGCGTCGGCGCCGAGCTGGTTTGCGACGCCATTATCCTGCACGGCACCGACGCACAAAAAGAAAAATATGTGCGGCCGCTGTTAAAAGGCGATCTTTTTGCCGCCGAATGTCTCACCGAACCCACCGGCGGCTCTGATTTCTTCGGTTCACGCAGCCGCGCGGAAGACAAGGGCGATCACTACCTGCTAAACGGCCAGAAGCGCTTTATTGTCGGAGGCGAGGGAGCTGATTTCTTTCTCGTTTACGCGGTCACCGACCCCGCTGTGAGGCCGCAGGAAGGGATCACCGCCTTTATCGTCGACCGCGGCCCGGGGGTAAAAACAAAATACC
>JAAZIE010000394.1 GCA_012510305.1 Bacillota bacterium
CTCCAAGACCGGCGAGTACAAGGTTTGCGCGGTGAAGATTGAAAAAAACACCGGCGAAAAGCTCTCGGCGGCAAACTAAAGAAAAACGGGGGCTGCCCCAAAAGGCAGCCCCCTACTTATAAAACCACCCCGGGTACCGTTAAACATGTAGGGGCGACCCATAGGTCGCCCGAACCAGGTGCCGCAGAGCAATCAGATTCCCCCAAAACAAAATGAAACCCGCGGGTTAGCCGCGGGCTTCTTTCGTCTATCCACCGCGCCTCGTGCAGGTGCCGCTTACCCCTGTGCCTCCGGGTTATCCCCGTAAACCTTCTCAAAATAGCAGGGATGACAGCTGTGCTTGCAAGGATACCTCACCCCGGTGCAAGACTCCAGCCGGGTGTTTTCCCGTTGCTGAATCAAATCACATTTCGGGCAAGCCCGGTGACGATTACTGTAGGTCGCGCCGCAGACCGGACATTTTTTAGAAGCCATCTTTACTGCACCTTCTTTCACTGTAACGGTTAAGCCTGCTTCCGGGTACAGTCTAACTTGATTGCCGCCAAAAAGCAACAATAATATTTTCATCTTTCATATTAATGAAAATCGTAACAATACCGTCCACCTGCAACATAAAAATCCCCCGGTGCAAAACCAAAGGCGGCAGCTGCACCGGGGGAGCAAATCAGGCCAAACTGTATTCGATCAGGCTTCCGCCGCTTTTTCTTTTAGCGTTTTGGTGGCCTTGAAAATGTCGACGGGAAATTTCTTATGCACCTCTTCCAGCTTCTCCAACAGGGTTTGATAACCGATCCCTTCGGCCAGCGCAAAGGGCCCGATGGGCGCTCCGCCGCCGTTGGCCATGGCCAGGTCGATCTGATCGGGGGTCTCGGCGACGCCCTCTTCCAGAAGCTTGGTGGCCTCGTTAACCTGCAGGGCGATCAAATGATTGGGATCATATTCAGAGGTAGCCTTGGACAGGTCAATTTGCGGCCTTCCGCCGGACCAGTCATAGAACCCTTGGCCCGTCTTCTTGCCCAGGTTGCCGGCTTCAAGATAGCTTTTCAAGGCGGCGGAGGGCTGGTAATCCTTGGAGACAACCTCGGCAAAGTAGTCCAGTCCGTGCACGGCGATATCGATACCCACATAATCCATCAGCTCAAAGGGTGCCATCGGCATGATCGGCTTGAAAGCTGCATCGAACTCTTCGGGGGTAGGGCTGCCTTCCTCCAGAATTCTGGAGAGAAGGGCCAGCGTGGGCTCGTTAACGCGGTTGTAGATAAAGCCGGGTGAATCCTTCTGCACGGTTACCGGCACCTTGCCGATCTTTTCGGCCAGATCGTAGCCCACCTGGACAGATTCATCGCTGCTCTCGTCCCCTTTGATGACCTCGACCAGCTTCATCAAGACAGCAGGGTTAAAGAAATGGTAGCCGATGACCCGGTCCGCTCTTTTGGTGGCGGAGGCGATATCCGTAACGCTGATGTTGGATGTATTGGTGGCGAGAACCGCATGGTCAGGTGCAAACTTGTCCAGATCGGCGAAGACGGTTTGTTTCAACTTCAGGTTCTCCGGAATCGCTTCGATCACAAAATCGGCATCTTTGACCGCCTCCTCAAGGTCTACCGCGGTGCTGAGGCGTGACAGCGCATCACTGTAGGCCTCTTCGGTCATCCTCCCCCGGTCCTTGAACCTGCCAAAACTGTTTTTGATACCGGCTACTCCCTTGTCCACATACTCCTGCTCAATGTCCCTCATCACAACGTTGAACCCGCCCATGAGAAAGGCGGCTGTGATTCCGTGCCCCATATCGCCTGCACCGATCACAGCAATTTTTTTAACATCTTCCGCTTTCATCTTTTTCTCCTTTCTATAAAATGTGGAGGGCAGGGCTTGAATAACCGAATGCGCGCCCCCCCCGCTGGAAAAACGAAGATCGCATTCAGAATTATATCAATATTCCTGCTCGAATGTCAATAGAGCCGGTCTTTAAATACAAGTAGACTATTCTTGTGTCTTCTTTATTGTTGTAGCAAAAATATGCGAAATACCTGAAATAACATATGCAAAATAGACAATCTTTATCCAACATGGTAATATAAGTTATATTTAAAAGAAGGGAGTTTTTAAAGATGACCGAAGTACCGGTAGGTGTGGCTGCAGTGGAGGAATCCCCAAAGAGCAAAATGGTGGCTTTGCTGCTCTGCTTCTTCCTGGGGTACCTTGGTATCCACCGCTTTTATGTAGGGAAGATCGGCACGGGAATCCTCTGGCTGATCACCCTCGGTTTTCTGGGAATTGGCGAACTTGTCGATCTTATCATGATTATTGTCGGCTCCTTTACAGACAGTGAGGGCAGGGTTCTGAAGTAGTGGTAAAAAAAAGAGGCTGCTTGCGGCAGCCCCGATAATTCATCGCTTCGCGGAACTCTTTTTGAAAGGCTAGTACGGCATCTTCATCTCGGGCCCGTAGATCTGCTCCATCATCTTGAGGACCTCTTTTTTAACGACGCCCTTCAGCGGCACCTTGGCAATCATCCCGTAAAGGGCGGCGTTCCCCTTTTTGGCCAGGGAGGGGTCCGCGATGACGCGCTCTACCGACCGCTTCAGATCGGCGATAAATTCTTCGACGATGCGCTCATGCAGCGGTGTAACCATGGCATGCAGCGCTTCCGGGTGCTGCAGGCGGTCCACCTGCCAGCCGCGTTCCTCCATCTGGTCCCCGATGGCGAAGATATTCGCCTTTTTGGCGGTGGACCGGTACGCGAAGACGCTCATCTCGGGATCGCTGAGCACCTCCAGCTCGGGGATGGAGCGGATCCCTTCCTGCAGCGCCTCCGTGGTCTCCATCACTTTGCGGGCCAGCTCCAGGTAGCCCTCCATGCCGATCGCTTTTAGCGAAGCCCAGGCTGCGGCGATGGCCCCGCCGGGCCGGGTTCCGAGCAGGGCCGGCGAGATAAATACACCGCCGGGCCAGCTTTCGTGGACAAAAAACTGGTGTTTCAGGTAATCCATCTTCCGGTAGAGGAGCACCGAGGCTCCCTTGGCGCTGTAACCGTATTTGTGGATATCCGCCGAGATGGAGGTGACACCGGGAACCCTGAAATCGAAGGCCGGAATCTCATAACCGAGCTGTTCCACGAAGGGCAGCAGGAAACCGCCGAGGCAGCTGTCCACGTGGAAGGGCAAGTTATGTTCCTGCGCCACTTGACCCAGTTCGGCAATGGGATCGATGACCCCGTGCGGGTAGGAGGGCGCCGAACCGACGATGAGGACCGTGTTTCGGTTGATCAGTTTCTTCACCGCTTCCACGTCGACCCGCAGGTCTTTCCTTAAAGGAGCGTGGACCATCTTTACCCCGAAGTAGCGGGCCGCCTTCTCCCAGGCCACGTGAATGGACCGGGGGGCGATCATCTCCGGTTTTTTGGAGCGGAACAGCCCTTTGCTTGCCGCGCGGTCTCGGTAGGTCATCACCGGCAGCAGGCAGCTCTCCGTTCCACCCGAGGTCATCACCCCGACGACGTTATCGTCGCCGCCGAGCAGCCCGGCGCTCATCCGGACCACTTCGTGCTCGAAGCGCTTCAGGCTCTTGAAGGCCATGGGGTTGAGCGCATTTTCAGAGATAAAAGTGCTGTACGCCTCCACCAGGAACCGGGTATGTTCGTCGCCCAGGTAGTAAACCAGGCTCCATGTTTTTGAATCCCTGTAGTTAACGTCACCCTCCTTGAACTCGCGGAGCATCTCCAAAACTTGCTCCCGGGCCAGCCCTTTCTCAGGTATTTCCATTAGCGAGCCACCTCCGTTGACTGTGTTTTATTAGAAAAATGCCTTTAAAGCGTACGATATGGAGATTCCCAGGTAGTTGCCGATAGCGTAACCGATAATCCCCGTATAGAGGCCCGACAGGATGATCTCCCTGTTCTTCAGGGCGTTGGCTACCACGGGGACGAATGGCGGCGAGCAGATCGCCGAAGTAGAGGTGATGATCATGGTGTCGGTGTCGATGTTGAAGATCCGGCAGAGCAGCGCATGAAGCAGCAGCGAGCCGAAGATGCAGAAAGTAACGAAGCCCAGGATGGGCCAGTTTACATGGGTAAAAAGCTCTTTCAAATTGGCCATGGAGCCGACGACAAGGCAGAAGACGTAGATCAGGTACATCCCGGCCTGGAAAGTCTTCGGAATCCGCCTCACTGCAGGGATAAAGGAGCAGGCGATCCCCAGGGTGGTAATGGCCAGGATGGTAATGGCATCACCGTGTTCTTTCGGGAACAGCTCGGCCAGGCCCAGCGAGGCGCCGAGAACCGCCACGGCTATTCCCAGGGCCCCGAGCAGGGGAAGGAAATTTTTGCGGCTGAAGATACCCTCGTATGAATCGATGGCTTCGGTCTCGGCGCCGCCGTCCGTGCTTGAAGGGTCCAGCTTGCTTTCAAATTTGGGCAGAAAATAATTGAACAGCCTCTGGGCCACCGAGCAGAAGAAAAGGATATAGAGGAGCGAGATCACGGTATCATAAGTGTGCATGGTGATATAGACCTGGGAATCCACATGCAGCGCCGTCTTGATCGCGGCCAGGTTGGGGGTGCCCCCGGTGTAGAGACCCACGGCCATCCCGCCCAGCTGCCAGGCGTGGGGGCTCTGCTCGCGGATGATCATGTACCCGGCGAAAGCCACGGTGACGATGGCGATCGTCGCCAGGAGCATGCTCAAGGTGGCCTTGCCCGCCAGGCGCGACCAAGCCTTCACATCCATGGAAAAGAGCAGCAGCGGCAGCGCCAGGGCCACGGAGCCCGAGCTGAGCAGGTCCTGCAACCCGGCCACCGCTTCGGGAAAGGTAAAGAAGTTACCGGCGAGCATGCCCGCCAGGTAGCAGAGGATCACCGCCCCGATGGTATTGACTGCAGGAAAGCGGTAGCACAGGTAGAGCACCAGGGCGGGGAAAAGGAGATAAAATATGATTAATGCAGCCATGGTCATATCAGTCACTTCCTTTCTTGTAGAGGGCAGGCGCTGCCCTCTACATCTGCTGTGAATTTATTTGGATTGCACCGGGGCCATAGCTCGGCGGTGGCACGCCCGTTGATCGGGGCGGCCGTCCGCCTTGAAAGATGCTCAGCTGCCGGCGGCAATTTGAGCCCGCC
>JAAZIE010000046.1 GCA_012510305.1 Bacillota bacterium
GGCCTTACCGCCGCTGTCATCGCGGCTGAAGGTCACCTCCGGCGGCGGGTTTCCCGCTACCAGCGCCTCCACCTCAAAGCGGGAGCTGCCGTCTTCCTGGAGCTGCTCTTCCACCAGCTCCAGTGAGATTTCCGGCATATTTTTATCATTGAAGAAGAGGTCTTTCAAGGGTGTGGCCCATACAACCACGGACAGGATTAGCAGGACAGCCAGGCCGATGAGAACGCCGATCAAGAGGCGGCGCTTGCCCTTTTGAGGCGCTTCTTTTGTTTGTTTTTCTTCGCTCACAGATTTCACCCTCCCGGTAATATTATATTTTCACCTCGCCCGGATTGAGCCCGCCTGTTTTGCTTGTGCTGTGTCGGGATCCCTTTGCTCCCGGGTACCTGATTCTCTTGGGGAAAGGGCACCGCTACAGGTAATGTTTTCAACCGCGACATTCTTTTTCGGTTCATTTTGCTCCTCCCCAGAAATAGAGATCAGTACACCCAATTTAACGCAGGGGCGTGAAATTAGCGTGAAATTTCCTGAAAGAATGGTATGATTGATCAAGGATGATCGGGGGAGGGGAAAAGTTGGGTTTGAGCGGTGTCCCCGTGGTCAGGAGCAAGCTCATCGCGCCCCAGCTGCCGCCTTTTTTGATTATTTCTGCGCGGGTGGAGCAGCTGGTGCGGCGAGCGCTCTCCCGGAAGGCGGTCATGATCACCGCACCGGCCGGCTACGGCAAAACCACCCTGATGGCGGCGGTGCTAAAAGCGGCAAACCCGGAGGATCGGGTCTGCTGGTACCGGCTGGACGCGGAGGACCGCGATCCGGTCTTTTTTTTCAGCCATCTCGTCGAGGCGCTCTTCCCCGCTTCGGCGGAGGAGCACCGGGAAAGCCGGGCCAACATATTCAGCTGCGGCGATTTTCGCCTGCAATACCGCTACGCCGCGGCGCTCATCTGCCAGGAGCTCTGGGCAGGCGGCGGCCGCGGAGGCGGCGCCGGAACCTATCTTGTGCTGGACGATATTCAGCAGGTGCGAGGGGCGCCGCAGGTTTGGGGCTCGCTGCGCTACCTCGCCGCCAACCTGCCCGAAAATTTTACGATCATGGCGAGCAGCCGCGTTGAAACAGATCTTTTTGCCGGAAAGCTGGGGCTGGACAAAGATATTCTGAAGATAACCCGCGAAGAGCTTACTCTGACCGAAAAAGAGCTGCGGCTGCTGCTCAAGGCGCAGCTCGGTTACAGCCCCCGCCGGGAGCTCCGGCGGGAGATTATGCGCTGGAGCGAAGGCTGGGCGGCCGGTATCGTCATGATCAGCCAATATCTAAGCAGCCGCCGCCCCGGTTCCGGGCGTGCCCCCTTTGACCGGGAGTACGGAAAAGAGCTCCTCTTCGGATATATTACCGAAGAGGTTTTCAAGACAATTGAACCGGGGCTGATGCACTTTCTGGTCAAGGCGGCGCTGCTGCGCGACTTTACCGCCCCGGCGGCCGCCGCTATTTTAAAAGAGGAGAAAGCTGCACGCTACCTGGAGCAGTGTGAAAGGCAGGGGCTTTTTCTGCAAAAGATGGTGGGCGAAAAGACGATCTACCGCTTCCACCCGCTGTTTCAAGAGGCCCTGCTTGGTGCCCGGGCCGGCTATCTCACCGCAGTGGAGATCAGGGACTGCCACCTGCAGGCAGCCCGCCACCACCTCAAAGAAAAAACCTTTGACCGTGCCATCGAGCATTTTATCGCCGGCGGCGATACCAATCGGGCGGTGGCGCTTATCTCCGGCGAGAGCGTAGAGCTGATCGCCCTGGGCGCTTTCGAACAGCTCCGCCGGTGGTTGAAATTAATCCCCGAAGTAACCGTCGGCGGCAGCGGCGTCCTGCTTTACCTGAAGAGCTATCTTTACCAGCGCGGTGAAGAAGACAGCCTCATTTTGCTACAAGAGGCTCTGCGCATATTCGAAGCTGAAGTGAACCCGATCATGGCGCTCAAGACCCTGCTGGCGATGATGCGCTTCCATGCTTTCAGAAACGATGCCAAAAACGTGATCCTTGCTTTGCAGCGGGCCCGCCCCCTGGCGGAGCCGCTGCCCGGAGCAATCGGTGA
>JAAZIE010000395.1 GCA_012510305.1 Bacillota bacterium
CAGCGGGAGCGATGCTGGCGGCAGCGATCGGCGGCACTCTCTACGTGCAGAGGATGTCGCAGCGGCAATTCGGCGGCATGAGCGGTGACCTGGCCGGCTATCTGCTGCAGCTTGGCGAACTGAGCATGCTCGCAGCGCTGGTAATTATCGGGAAATTAGTGTAAAAAGTTGCGGCTTTAACCAACCTATTATTCCAGAGGGTGATCGTGAAATGGAAGTGCTTTTGTTGCGGCACGGAGAGACGGCGGGCAACCTTGGCGGGCGCTACATCGGCCGCACCGATGAACCGCTGCATGAAACAGCCAGGCGCCGCCTGCGCGAAGCAAAGCCGGTTGATGGGATTGCCACCGTGCTGGTCAGCCCGCTGCAGCGGGCCGTGGAGACAGCCCGCCTCCTCTTCCCTGAAGGGGTGCTGACCGAATGCCCGGATCTGCGGGAGTTCGATTTTGGTGATTTCGAGGGCAGAACAGCGGAGGAGATGAAAGACGATCCCGCCTACCGCCAGTGGGTGAACAGCGGCTGCACCGGTCCCTGCCCCGGCGGCGAAAGTCTGGCAGACTTCTTGGAGCGCACCGGCACCGCTTTTGATCTGGCGGTGCGCACAAGTATTTTGCAGAAAGAGAGACGTCTGTTTGTAGTGGGCCACGGCGGAAGCATCATGGCGATAATGAGCCGCTATGCGAAGCCGCCGCGTCCATTCTTTAAGTGGCATCTCCGGCACTGCTGCGGTTACCGGGTCAGGCTGGACCCGGCCAACTGGCACAACGCCCCTTCGCTGCAGGATTGCTGCAGCTGGGAACCGGTTCCCCGCTGAGCCCGGTAAGCGGGAGAGGCGCAAAGAAAAGCAGGGCTCAGAGCCGGTTAAAAACCCTTGTGCAAAGCCCTGTGATCGGATAGAGTAAAGTGGAGGAAAAGAAAAGATAGTATGTCTTGGCAGCAGGTGCCCGCAAGGGAGAATAGGGAATCAGGTGTAAATCCTCGAGCGGTCCCGCCACTGTAACCAGGAACAAACCTGCAGATACCACCGGCCGGCCCACCGGACCGGGAAGGTGCAGGGGAGGATGAACTGGAAGCCAGGAGACCTGCCTGTTGTCAGCAGCTAACGGGATGATGGTAAAGTCCCCAGCCCGGTACCGGGTTGGGGACTTTTTTATTAACAAACAATGCCGGAGGGATAAAGATGCTTTTGGAAAAAACCATCGCGGGAATCGAAAAACTGGATGCAGGCGTCATGGAAAAGGCCCGCCGCCACCAGAAAAACCTGGTCAAACCGGCTGGCAGCCTGGGAATGCTCGAGGAGGTGGCGGTCAGGATAGCAGGAATTACCGGGGCAATAAAACCGGTCCTGGAAAAGAAAACGGTGATCGTCTGTGCCGGAGACCACGGGGTGGCGGCTCGAAAGGTTAGCGCCGCTGACCAGGAGGTGACCGGGCAGATGGTGCGCGGCTTCCTTGACGGGGGCGCCGCGATCAATGTTCTGGCCGGGCATGTTGGTGCCGAGGTAATCTGTGTGGATCTGGGGATGATCCGGCCGCTCGACGATCCCCGCTTGAGGGTGCACCGGCTGGGCCCCGGCACCGCCGATATCGCTGCCGGCCCGGCCATGAGCAGGGCACAGGCCCGGGCGGCCGTGGAAACGGGGATCGAAATAGCTGCCGGAGAGATCGAAAAAGGGGTCAAGCTGCTGGCGACAGGGGATATGGGCATCGGCAATACCACTCCCAGCACCGCCATTCTTGCCGCCTTCACCGGTTTTCCCGTCGTCCTGATCACCGGCCAGGGCACCGGGATCGGTCCTGAGGCGATGCAGCGAAAGACGCAGATCGTGGAGCAGGCCCTCCGGGTGAACAAACCCGATCCCCGGGACGGCCTCGCTGTTCTCGCCGGAGTCGGGGGTTTTGAGATCGGCGCGATTGCCGGAGTCATCCTCGGTGCGGCCGCTTTGAGGGTCCCTGTGGTCATCGACGGTCTCATCTCCGGGGCAGGAGCAATGATCGCCCGGGCGCTGGCCCCGGCGGCACTGGATTTTGTGCTCGCCTCACACCTCTCGGAGGAGCCGGGGCACCGGGTTATGCTCAACTGGCTCGGGGTTCGCCCGATGCTGCAGATGAATATGCGCCTGGGCGAGGGCACCGGGGCGGCGCTTTCCCTGCCCCTCATCGACGCCGCTTTGAAGATAGCGAGGGAGATGGCCACCTACGATCAAGCGGGCGTCTCGGATAAAGGGCTGCGCTGAGAACCGATTTGACAGCAGCAACAGTGGAAAATGTGGTCGGCGGCAGTTTCGCGCAGAGGGAGCAGCGCTTTGCGGTATTCCCTCTGCGGAGGCGATACATAAATCGCCCCCGCAGACTGCAGGAGACAGGCAGCCTCCCTTTTGCGGCATCCCTGCCGAAACACCATCCATAAACCGGGGTTGAGCGCAAAAAATCTGCCGCCGTCTCCAGTCACAAGCTGAAACATGCCGGGTTTTATTTTTTAGAGCCTCCTAATGCTCGATCCCTGCCCGCGCCGGCACCCCGTCATAATAATAATGCTTGACACAGCGCATCTCCGTCACCAGGTCGGCCTTGGCCAGCAGCTCCCGGGGGGCATCGCGACCGGTCAGAACCACTTCCATTCCCGGAGGCTTGCTCTCGATCAGGGCGCAAACCTCGGCGGTGTTTAAAAAGCCCGCATGGATTACCCCCATAATTTCATCCAGAATCAAAAGATCGCAGGCCTCCCGCTGCATCGCCTCTTTGATCTGCTGAAGCTCTTCCCGCAGCTGCGCTTTCAATTCTTCCTTTTCAGCCTCGCTGAGGGCACTGAAAAACTTATTTGTTTCTGCCAGACGGAACAAGCGGAAACGTCCATCCAAATAAGGGGTGCTGTCCAGTTCACCGCTGGCCATGCCCTTTAAAAATTGAAACATCCATACCGTGTAGCCGCGGCCCACCGCCCGCAGCCCCAACCCCAAAGCAGCGGTAGTCTTACCTTTGCCATCACCGGTATAAAGCTGAATATAACCTTTCTTCATCACCAATAACCTCCTCAGTTAGCAGATCCGTGCACGCCGGCGGGATGCAACACCGCGGCGGGATAGATGCTTTTAACCCGCCGGATACCCTTCCACTTAGTGTTCATCTGACACAGCAGCGGGCCGACCCTCCCCACGCTTTATCCTTGATCATTCTTCAATCAGTCCATACTTGACCTTGATTCGATCCAGCTTTTCCAGCATCGGACGGGCGGCAACAGCAAGGAAGAGCACCGTGGCCACGGCATGAACAAGGTCAAAGGGGATTCCCTGCAGATAGGCGGCTAAAAACATGGGCAGCGTGGGCTCGCTTTGATAGAGCAGCACTATTGAGGGATTCATGATCCCGCCGTAAATCACAAAGGCCGAAAGTCCGCCGTAGACAGATAAGGCCGCTCGGCTGCGGACGAGCAGTCCCTTTTTAAACAATACCCCCGCAACAAAACCGATGATGCCAAAGGCAAACATCTGCCACGGCGTCCACGGGCCTTGCCCGAAAAACATATTGCTGACAAAAGCAGTTACAGCACCGACCAGAAAACCGGTTTCACCGCCAAAAGCCACCCCGGCAATAATCACGATAGCGGCGACCGGCTTGAACTGGGGCAGCATGAAGAAGGCGGTTCTCCCGGCGACGCCAATGGCGCAAAGCACAGCGATAATCACAAGTTCCCGCGCCTGCGGCTTACGCCCTTCAAAGACCAGCACAAAGGGCACCATGCTTTGCAAAATAATCATGAGCGAAATAAAGTAATATTTGCGATCGCCCAAAAAATAATAACCGAAATAAATTGTCAGCGGTATCGTCAATAAAATTAACGCCGCCGCCACCATGGTCCTTTTTGACAGTTTGCCCGAGCGCGGGAGAGTGGGCCCGGTC
>JAAZIE010000396.1 GCA_012510305.1 Bacillota bacterium
CTACAATTTATGGTCCTGCCGGCCTTTTTAACGAACATTGAACTGGAGAGTGAAGATCTAAAATTCTGGGCGGAACGCCTTCGAGATCGAGTTGACGGGCTGGTCAATACCGCCGCCTGGCTGCAAAAAATCGGCGGTACCGGCGGCCTCGAAACCGAGCTGCACGACTACCTTGATGAGCAACCTGAAGATAATATCGCTTTGTTGAATTTTCTTTTCTATCAAAAGAACCAGAGCGAGCTGCGCATCCACGCCCTGGTACGCGATATTGCCCCCAGCTGGATCAGCCATCTTTTAAAGGAGGCCAACAAGCTCTCCAGCCGGGCCAATGAGCTTTTCGGCGTTGAGCGCTGGCATCTCGATTTAACTGCACTCTACCGGTTAATTCCGCTGCGCAAGGGACAAACAGAGGAGTATAAAAAACTGCTCCATATTTATCAAGCTCTCTTGTCTCGGCGGCCAATTGCTTACGATACGTTGATCGGCCACTTCGTTGCCTTGGCAAAAATATATCTCACTGGAAACCATGATGCTACCAGCGTACCCCAACCCAAGCAGGGTTACCAAGAGCTGGAGCTGTCCCGCCGCTTGATACAAGCAAATCTGTTCCTGGCTTTTCTACGTGGTGAAAAGCTGTTGAAAGGAGGTAGTTTGGTGAACAATGCTGCTGAAAGCAGACGCGGTCACGAATACCTGAAGGAAGAGATGCAACTCTATTTGAAAGATATGGCCTACCAGGAGCCGCACACAGCTCTTTTCTTGCTGGGATACCTGCTCCACCAAATCGGTTCATCCCAAAGGCGCGGCGGTTATGAGCATAAACCCATTCTCGAAAAAATCAACTACAACGGAATGAGCTGGCCAAAAGTAATCCGACTGGCCAACCTGCTCGCAGATCAGCTCCGCCAGCATCGTATCTTTATCTATAACGAAGGCATTTATGCCGCTATGAAAGAGCTGCTGGACAGCCACGCTTCTGACTGGCCGCTGTCATCTGAAGAAAATGTTTTCTTCATCCTTTCCGGATACGCCTGGGCCACACGGGCTGCTTACCGAGCCGCCTTGGAAAAACAGGCGTCTTCCGACAAGAATCAAAATGACAACGACGAAAATACAAAGGAGCCAAACGTTAAGGAGGACAATTAAATGAGCCTGATTAAACAAAACAGCGAGATCCTTTTTCTTTATGATGCCAAGATGTGCAATCCCAATGGGGATCCCGACGACGAGAACCGGCCCCGTATGGATTATGACCGGGAGCGCTGCCTGGTTTCCGATGTCCGCCTGAAGCGCTACCTGAGAGATTACCTGGAAGAGATGGGCCACACCATCTATGTGACCAAGTCCGCCGGTGTAGTCCAGGCCATGGGACGAATACAAAAGGTCCTGGACAAAGAAAAGGTCAGCGGTAGCGACCTGCCCGAACTGCTGGGTGAATTGCTTGATGTCCGCCTTTTTGGAGCAACCATGCCCATAAAAGGCGAGCGCCGCGGCGAAGGTGAGGCGGTAAACCTTACCGGGCCGGTCCAGTTTACCTGGGGCTACTCTCTTAACCAAGTGCAGCCGGTGGACTCCTCGACGATCTCCTCTCAATTTGCCACCCGCGATAGCGCCGGTCAGGGCACTTTCGGCAAAGATTATCGCCTTTACTATGCCTTGGTTGCCTTTCATGGTGTAGTCAGCGCCAGACGCGCGCAAGCTATGTTCGAACGCAGTGAACAGCAACCCCAGGGGGCCACCAGCGAAAGCGATCTAGCCTTGATGGACGAGGCGCTAATCAAAGCGATCCCCCTTTTGGCTACCCGATCCAAAATTGGCCAGTACCCGCGTCTTTACGCACGCTTTGTCTACAATGACGCTGATACCTTTATGGGCGATGTGCGGGATTACCTGGAGCTAAATAAAATAACAGGCCTGCGTACGGTAAATGATTACACCGTTAAATTGGACCAGCTGGACGGGTATCTGAATCAAGCTGAAAAACACCTGGACCATATCCTGGTCTGGCAAGATCCCGCCCTGAAAACTACGGTCAACGGAGAAACAGTTGCCCTGGCAAACTGGCTGGCCGGCCGAATCGGCAAAGAGCGAGTCCGTGCCTGGGAAGGAGCCTGATCATCTTGACTTTGAATGAAGCGGTAGCCGTGTTTAACTTAACCGGCGCAATGGCCCATTTCCGCAAATTTTACACCAATTCATCCTCGCTGACATATGGGTTTCCGCCGCGCACTGTCCTTATGGGTGTAGTTGCCGCAATTTTAGGGATGGAACGCGATACCTATTACGAAACCCTGGACCGCGGCCGCTTCAGTGTAGCGGTAAAAGTGCCGGCTAGAAGGCTGATGCAGACAGTAAACTACACCCGTACCAAGAAGGAAGACCTGGGGATTTTAAGGAGATTTGGCACCGTCCCAGGCACCCAGATACCGCTGGAGCTGTTACTGCCTGCGGAGAGCCATCCCCGCCTTTGTTTCCGAATCTTTTTCAGCCATCCTGACAAGGAACTGTTAGCAGATGCAGCTGACCGCCTAAAAGAAGGACGCAGCTATTACCCGCTTTACCTTGGGTTAACCGAATGTCCGGCCCTTACCGGTTTCCTCGGCTTTTTCGAAGCCGGGGAGTACCAACGCCTTCCCGAGGGAACAACAGTTTCGCTTACCTCTGTCTTAAACACCTTTTTACTGCGGAAACTGGTCCTTGGCAACAGCAGCCCCGGGCGCATCTTTCGAGAACGCGCTCCCCATTCTTTCGGCAAAGAGAGATGCTTGAAGCCGCCAGCATCCCTACTTTACACCGAAGGCGGGTCCCTGACAGCAAGGCTGCATGTAGATGCTTACCACTTTGAGTTAGCAGGTAAAGAAAAAGAAACAGTAGTTTTCATGGAGGCATAGCCCTTGGCCTACCACTCACATAGAGAGGGGAAACGCTTTTACCAGCTCAGCGAACATCTGGCTGAAACTGCCGCGGGTGCGGCAAAACGGCTCACTGCCCACCCGCGGCATCAACAGCTGCTAGAAGCGGGCCTGTTAGCGGGATGGACTCATGATTTCGGTAAATACACCCCCTTTTTTCAATACTACCTGCGCACCGGGCAGGGCGGACCGGATAAACAGCACGCCTTCTTGTCGGCACTCTGGGCCGCCCATCTTGCCCAAAAATTTCATCTTTCCCCCAGCCTTTCGCTGGTACTTTTCATCTCTGTTTCCCTGCATCACCGCAGCCTCTTCGATCCCGAAGAGCTGCTGCTGCCACCTCGCGAGCTAGATCCAGAACCCTGGGACCACTTGGAACCAGTCCACAGCGAGCGGTTGCAGATAACAAAGCGGCAAATTGAAAGCTTGCAAAAAAACACCGGGGCAGTGACGCGATCGTTACAAGCAGCAGCGCAGCAGACCATGCAGAATCTGAAGCGAAAAAAGATACCTGCACCGGCCTGGTTAGAGTCAGATTGGGACATTCTGCTGGAAAATTTTTTCGATCACTGGATCCAATCTTACGGTCAGCTTTACCGCTTCAGAAGGCGGCAGCTCCGCTCTCCGGAGAACTCCAACATGGAGGGATACTTCGATCTGCTTTCTCTTTTTTCCTCCCTCATCGATGCTGACAAGATCCATGCCGCCCGGCTTGAAGATATAGAGCGATCAGATATACCCCTGAAGCCTGTTGACAGATTCCGCGAAAACAAGTTTGGCCGGCCGCACACTGCTTTAAATAAGCTCCGCAATGACCTTTACAACACCGTTCAACGTATCGTAACAAAGGCCCCCTTATCTCAAAAGCTTTTTACCATCACCGCGCCCACCGGTAGCGGTAAAACCCTGGCGGGGTTGGGCGCCGCTTTCAGCCTCAGGGATAAGCTGTCC
>JAAZIE010000397.1 GCA_012510305.1 Bacillota bacterium
CCATTTGCCTTTACCGGCTCAGTCGCCGGTGGTTCTATTAGTTCAGCTAAAGGATTCTCCGCCGGTTGCCCCTGCTCCTTTTTGGGGTTCGTGCTGCTGTTGCTGCAGCAGCTCCCGGAAGATGGCGCCGGCCAGGGTTTTAACACTGCTTTCAGGGGCGACCTCTTCCAGGCTGCTTCCGTTGCCGGTCAGGTTGAGCAGCTCTCCGATGAGCTTTTTTTCTGATAGCCTCTCCTTCATCAGGGTGACGCCAAGGTCTCCGGCCCGGCGGCGCATCACCTTAATCCCGGAGCTGATTTTCTGAACGGTGTTTTTGTCCGGCCTGAACTTCTCCAGGTAGAGCTTGCCGGCCAGGGCAGCAGCAAAATATAAGCGTTCCCCAAGATCGCTTTGCCGCTCTGTCTCCATCAGATATTGCAGGGATTTTTCGATCTGCCGGCGGTAGATCCCGCGGTCGGCGGCGGCCAGCAGCAGGGTCAGGGCGGCGAGAGCGGTACTGGCAAACCGGGAAAGCTCGGCCTTTGCCGTGCCTTCTGCTGCGGGGAAGGACCCGTCTGCCTGTTGCTGCAGGGCGATAAGACGGATGGCGTCCTGCAGGCTGCTGTCGGGGGAAGAGGCGGCGCTGCTGCTGTCGGAAAGGGCTGCCGAAAGGTGATGGGGCTGCCCCGCTGAAGCGTCCAGCTGGGTGAACAGGATTCCCCGGGGGGGATCGCTGAACACGGTGGGGGCTGTATAAAATGGGGGCTGAGTCCGGGAGAGCAGGGCCCATTCAGCGGCCGGTGCCACCGGGACCACCACGGTTTCGGGGATGCCGGTCGCTTTGATTTCTCTTTCGTGTAACGCCACAAATGATGTGTAAGGGGAGCCGATCCCGTATTTGCGAGAGATGTTTACTATTTCCTTGATCAGCGTCTCTCTGCGGCGGGGGTTGATTTGCCGCAGGGCCGTCTCCAGGTGTTCGATCTTTGTTTTAGCCCAGATCTTCTGGAGGAAGCGGGGATTGCCCGCAGTGCCGAGGGCAGCCAAATCGAGCTCCACCGCGAACGGGGCGCTGCTCAACTGTCCGGTCAAGGATACCGTTCCGGCGGGGGTGGAGCGGCTTTTCCCCACCAGAGAGACCGGTTCCCGGTCGAAGATGGCCGGTATATCCTGGGGGTAATATTCCGGAGCAGGTGCGCTGCTCCACCGAACCGCCACATCGCTGACCAAAGGTGAGTTGATCCGGTAAAACTGGCGAATCACCTTGTCCTCAATGCGCTCCCCGGGGTAGATAAACTCGGGCAGGCCGTTCCCTGCTTCGGCCAGTTTGTTGATAAAGTAGCTGTTCACCGCTGTATCTATTCCGAAGGTAAACAGACGGTTGCCCCTGATTCCGCTGCTGACCCGTTCGATGATCTCCTTTTCGTTGCCCACCTGGCCGTCGGTGAAAAGCAGGATCACTGTGCCCCTTTCGCTGCTGTTCTCAAGAGCGTGGTTCACCGGTCCCAGGATTTCAGTGCCCCCCCGGGCGCCGAGGTTGTCGATCCATGCGCTGGCCCCGTCGAGGGAGCGCTGATTGAAAG
>JAAZIE010000398.1 GCA_012510305.1 Bacillota bacterium
CATGAATATCAGCTTCATGGCCTTTCCCTATCCCGAAACAGAGATCGTTTTGAGCATGGTGGGAGAGGACATTGAACTGAGCCAGATCATGATGGTGATCCTGCCCCAGCTGCCCCCCATTCCCGAAGTGGACTTAGAAGATGATCTCACCGAGATGCTGGAAGGAATCATCGCCATGGAAGAAGGGCTCAACGAACTTTACGAGGGTGCCGATCAGATCTACCAGGGCCTTGACCAATTCCGCAGCAAAAGCAACGAGATGCTTGCCCGGATGAAGCCCATGATCGCCCTTATCGAAAAGTTGCCCCTTTATGAAAAGCAGATCCCGAAAGCCGGTGAAATTCGCACCCATATCGAAGAGCTTCGGGACTATTTGGATAACCTGCCTGATGACTGGCCCGAGCGGCCTGACCAGTGGCCCGATGAGTGGCCCGATGACTGGCCCGAGCGGCCTGACCAGTGGCCCGATGACTGGCCTGATGACTGGCCTGACCAGTGGCCCGATGACTGGCCCGATGACTGGCCCGAGCTGCCCGACGGGCTTGCGGAAGAGATCAGCTCGTACCTGAAAACCGCAGCGGAGTTTCTCGAGGAGCTTGAGAACCTGGAAAGCTACCTTTCAGAAGCGGAAAGCACCCTGAGCCAGCTCTCCGCACTTCCGGAGGCGCTGGACCAGCTTGCCGGCGGGCAGAAGGCTGTCCGGGACGGGATCGAAGAGGTCAACCGCCGGGGGATCTCGGAGATGAAAAAAGGGTTGATCGAAGGAGTCAATGAAAGCAGGTTCGGCAAGGCCAAGATAGACCTGATGGAGTCCCTTGCCGACGGCTACCGGTCCCATGCCGATAATGAAAACAACCGGGAGAGCAGCGTTCAATTTATTTTACAAACGGAAAATGCAAAACAGAATAATCAGGAGACGCCGGGTGCCGGCGAAAAAGAGGATCAGCCGGGCGACAAGGGTAAAACCTGGTACGCCAGGCTCTGGTCAAGATTCCTGGACCTGTTCCCCCAGTATGCAAACAAGTGAAACCGAGCATAGTACTGCGCAGCTGTGGGCCAAAGTCACCGTCCCCCTGGCTCGTCCCCCCGGCTCGCCCGGCGCAGAAAAGGAGGTGAAAGAGATGAGCGGGGAAAAGACGGACACAAGATCGAGGATCATGGAGGCGGCGGTTGAAGCAATCGGCCGCGAGGGAAACCTTAACGTTACCATCAGGGAGATCGCCGAAAGAGCGGGGGTTAATATCGCCGCGATCAATTATCATTTCAGCTCCAAGGAGAACCTGATCGCAGAAGTTGAAAGGGTGACCATGGAGAAAGTCCAGCAGGTCTACAACCTGCTGGCCGATGAAAGCAAGAGTCCGCGGGAGCGCCTGGTGGACTGGGCGGAGGGGCTGATGATCTACCTCATCGATTATCCGGGGATCATCTACATGATCGGCTCCAGGGTGCTGCAAAGCGATAATAAAAGTGCCGGGCTGGCCGGCTACCTCAGCGTTTCCGATACCAGGCTGAACCCGGCCGTCAGGGAGCTGACCGGAATCATGGATGAAAAATTACTATCTTTTAAAGCGCTGCAGCTGCTCTCCGGCGTGGTCTACCCCACGCTGATCTATTCGGGCACGAAGAAGGCGCTGGGAAAGATCATCAGCAACCAGCAGGTCCGCAGGGAATACCTGGAGATGCTCATAAACAGCCTGGTCAACCAGGCGATGGTAAATAATCCTCATTGAACCGCAAGGTATTATTTATTTTCATCCGCTTTGCCGGAGCAAGTTGATATCCGGCAGCTCCATCACCGGCCCGTCCCCCGGGGGACGGGCCGGCGCATCAGGAGCTGTAAACGCTATTTACCGCCATATTATCTTTAAATGTCATCTTGAGCGAAGCGAAGGATCTCTCGCGCCAATACGGGGCTTCTTCAAAGACGCCCCGGCGTGCGCTTAATCCCAATAGAGCCGGCCTGGACATCCAGGCCGGCTCTTGGGTATCAATAATATTAGATACTTCTTGCTACCAGACCTGTTCTCTCGTACGGCGCTTTATTAGAAAAGCACCTGCCAGGCAAAGCAGCAGGCCGAGAGGAAGCATCCACATTAAAGCTCTGCTTCCTGTAGCAGGAAGTTTTTCCGTGACGGCTTCTTCTGCCTCCACAAATACTCCATATGTGCTGAAGCTGTCAATCTCCATCCAGATATAGTTTTCATCAAGGTTAACACCCTGGTTATCTACCTCTTCCCATGAAGCTGTCTTCTCATTGTAGCGGAAGAGCTTCAGCGAAGCTGCATCCACGCCTTCAGGCAGCTCCTCAGGATCATAGTCAACTTCAACCCTGATGGTGTCACCATCGATATTTTCGCTGCGCGACAGGTTCAGGTAAATGTTGGCCGGAATCAGGCCGGGTGAAGCTTTTTTCTTGTCTTCATGGTAAAGGTCGGCTACTAGAGCAAAAGAGCCCTCTGTAGTATTCACAGACATTCTTACCTTACCTTCGCAAAAATCAAGGAACTTCCCGGAGGTGTATTCCTGAACTACTCGAGATCCGGGTGAGGAAGAGATCGATACCTTCTGAAAACCTAACCCTACGGGCCTTTCACGAACCCATAGATCCAGCATGCCATTGTAATTGCCATCTTCATGATGCCATATTATCTTGTAATTGCCGGGGGAGGTTTCGATCACTCCGATGATGGTTCCCAGGGGTACAGGGGGATTTACCAGGTGTTCGCCACTTACAATAAAATCGTCTTTGCCAAGTCCGGTCATCACCTTGCCGGCTCCATCTTTAAGTTCTGTGGCTTCGAAGGTGCCGGTGCCGTCGCGGTTATCTCCCAGGAATTCAGACCATGAATGGTAAATCTGACCGGCTTCAGGATCGGGTAAGGGCAACTTGGTATGAGTTGCTTCATTGGTTTCCAATTCAGTGCCGTTAACTTTAATTTTCACCTTGACCAGGTATTCTTCTTTCCATATAGGCATAGGCCCCCGGGGATTGGTAAAGAAGTTACGCCAGTCCGGGCCCGAGGGGATCGTGGCTATTTCAACTTCATCCCCTGGTGCTAATACCTTTGTTCCTTCAAATGCAAGCCAGGCGGGATCCAAAGGTTCCCAATTATAATCTCTCCCAACAGCAGGAATACTGACTTTTGCATGGGTGGGGGGCTCGATGGTTACATCGCTTCCTGAGGTATTTTCCAACAGCAGCACCACGGGGTGCCCCGGCAAATTATCCTGATCAGGTGTCTTTAAAGTAACCGGAGCTACAGCAAGAGCCGACCCGGAGAACAGCACCACCACCAGAACAACTACACCTAACATTGATAGCATTTTTGATTTTTTCATATCAGACTCCTTTTCGAAAGTTAATTTCAAACTTGCCGATTAGGACTGCTAATTGGCGCGCCACCCTGGGACATCATCAGCTGCTGTCCCAGCCCTTAAAATTTTACATCCCCACAACAGTATAGCAATAATCTGCCATGGATGTCAATCATACGCTTGAGTTGATTGTTTACATTAACATGATCCCCCCCGCTCCCCCTTATCCCCCCCTTTGAAAAAGTGATCCGGGCACACACTTGACACCGGGGGTCAACTGATGTAGCATAGAAGCATGCTAGTACAGGGTCAACATTATACTAAAACCATCATAGACGAGATAAAGGCGACGATCAAGGCGGAGCCTGGCATTTCGCGTCGCAAGCTTTCTTGTAAAGTCTGCCGCCTTAATGATTGGCGGTCTTCTAATGGCAAACTTAAGGAGATGAGCTGTCGCAAAGCCCTTGTGGAGCTTGACAAACGGGGTCTAATCAAGCTGCCTGCTGCTCAAAGAGTGGAGAATTTTGCCGGAGCCGTCCCTTTAAGATTAGAGGTGAATTTACCGGCTGTAAATTGTACTCTTGCAGAGTTAGGTGAAGTGACAGTCAAGCCCATCACCAGCCGTTACACCAAAGAATCTAAACTTTGGCGGGCTCTTTTGGAAAAATATCATTACCTTGGAGCAGGCCCGTTGTGCGGTGCGCAGATACGGTATATAGTGGAAAGTGCCAACTGCGGTTATGTTGGTGCCTTGGCTTTTACTTCAGCCACGTGGGCTTTAAAATCTCGTGATGATTACATTGGCTGGAGTGAAAGAGCCAGAAGGGCGAACTTGGACAAGGTTGTTTTAAACGCCAGATATCTGTTGGTGCCCACTGTCAAAGTAGCTAATTTAGCCTCTTATGTACTATCATTGGCTCTTTCGCGTTTGCCCGGGGATTGGGAAGAGCGTTACAATATACGTCCGGTATTGGCGGAAACCTTTGTTGACCCGGTGTTTTTTTCCGGCACCTGCTACCGGGCGGCCAACTGGCATCATATCGGTAAAACATCGGGCAGGCGTGACGGCAAGCCTAAAAATGTTTTTGTCTATCCCTTATGCCGCAATTGGCGTAAAGTTTTGTGCCGGGCACCCGAAATTAAGCTTGGAGAGATGCCGCGCCCTGAAAATCCGGCCAATTGGGCGGAAGAAGAGTTTGGCACCGTTCGTTTATTCGATCGAAGGCTAAAGCGCAGACTATATATCATTGCCCAGGATTTTTTTGATAAGTGCGAGAGAAACATTCCTGAAGCCTGTGGTTCCAAGGCTCGAACCATGGCTGCTTACCGTTTCTTTCAGAACAAGGAGGTCAGCATGGAAGTAATTCTGGATGCCCATACTGAGGCCACCATAGAACGGATTAAACAGCACCGGGTTGTCCTTTCCCCTCAGGACACCACTGTTTTAAATTACAGCACTCACCCCATGACTAAGGGCCTGGGTCCGACCAGTGGCATAAAACATGAACACAGCATTGGCCTGATTTTGCATGACACACTGGCTTTTACTGAAGATGGAACACCGTTAGGTGTTTTAGATGCCCAGTGCTGGGCCCGGGATCCGCAACAGAAGGGTAAAAAATACAAAAGAAAAGATCTGCCTTTAGAGCAAAAAGAGAGCAGCAAATGGCTTCGTAGCTTTACCAAGTTAGCGGAGATACAAAAACTATGTCCTGATACCATGCTGGTCAGTATCGGGGACCGTGAATCGGATATCTATGAACTTTTCTTGGAAGCAAACAAAGACCCTGCCGGCCCGAAGTTGTTAGTCAGATCCGAGAAAACCCGTAATCGCAAGCTTAAAAATGCCGGCTCCGAACAGGAGCGTCTGTGGGATTACATGTCTGCCAGAGAAGTTGATGGGGAGCTAAAAATACATATACCCCGGCGCGGTCCACGTAAAGCCAGGGATGCTTGGGTGGAGGTGCGTTATGCTGAGACCACCCTGTCTCCCCCCCAAAGAAACCCTTCCGGCGCATCGGTGAAAGTCTGGGCGGTATATGTTACCGAAAGAGACGAGGATGAAGGGATTATACCGGTCGAATGGATGCTTTTGACCACAGCACCGGTGGAAACGTTTAAAGACGCTCAGAAAAGGGTGGAATGGTATTCCGGCCGCTGGGGCATAGAGATGTATCACCGTACTTTAAAAAGCGGTTGCCACATTGAGACTCGTCAGCTGGGTACAGCGGAGCGGTTGGAGGCCTGTATTGGCGTGGACATGGTGGTGGCCTGGCGAATTTATCATCTGACCATGCTTGGCCG
>JAAZIE010000047.1 GCA_012510305.1 Bacillota bacterium
CTGTTGCCGACACGGAACTCCACCTCGTAAACCTGCCGGCCTCTCTCATAATCCCGCTCCACCTCCAGGCGCGAGACCTGCGCCCGGGAAAAGCCCGCATGTTTCAGCGCCGTAGCCACGGCGGCATCCTTGCCCACGACGCCGGCAGCCTTGCTTTGAGAGGTGGTCGCGGATCCTGCCTTGGAGCTTTTGCCTGCCCCGGAACTTGAACCTGCCCGGGTACTTGTACCGGTTTTGGCGGCCGGGCTCTTCTTGGCCGCCGATGCCGCTTTCTTCTTTTTCAGCTCTTTCTCGTAGGAGAGCATTTCCCCGGTAAGCGCGTCGATCTTGTATTCATATTCGCTTTTGCCGTCATAGAACTCCACCTCGTAAATTTGCCGCTCTTTTTTCTGCTCCCGCTCCACCTTGACCCGCGAAATATCGGCTTCGGCCAGGCCCGCGTGTTCCAGTGCGATGGCGATCGCTTTCTTTTCGCCGATGACCGCACCGGCTGCCGAAAGAGCATCGCCTTTTACCCCCGAGAAAAGGGCGCTCCCTTCCACACAGCCGCACCCGCATACCAACGCCAGGCAAAACAGAAGCAGCAAACCCAAAACTATTGTTCTTTTCATCTTGCAGTGCTCCTTTCGTTTTCTTCATCCTCATCTTAGCAAGCGATAATTAGAAGAAAATTAGAAAGGGCATGCTTTTTAAAAACTTTACCGGAGATCTTTCAGTGCCACCGTACTATCGTAAAAAGCTGCTTCATATTGATAGAAGAGGAACCTCGCGCTCACAAGAGCGTACCCCCGGAGGGGCAAGAGGTTCCTCAACAATATGGCCCGTTTCGCAGATCCAAAATCAATTAAAAGCACAAGGCCCTTCAAGCCGGCCCGACTTCAACTTATACGTAGTTGGCGAAGACGCGCTCAAAGACAGCCAGGGCATCATCGAGCACTTCAATCGTATCCAGGTTGATGAAGGTCTTGTTGCCGCCGGCGACGATAAGCCCCTCTGCCGCCAGCGCCATGGCCAGCTCTTCCATGTTCCGGCCGGCCTCGGGCAGCAGCTCGAAGAGGTTTCCCATGAGCTCATCGTCATCGAGATGGCTGGTGAGGTGCTGCACGCCGCAGAGATCGATGTGCAGTATGGAATGCTGGTTAAAGATCGCCGCCGGGATCTCATAATCATCAGCCAGCGCCGCCAGCTGCCGCGTAAAACCATCCGCCGCCGCCTCGAGCCTGGCATGGGCGCCGGTGCGCTCCAGCTCGCAGATCGCCGTGTACCCGGCCACACAGCTGATCGGGTTCGCTGTGAGCGTGCCCCCCACCATCACCCGGCCGCCCGCGGTGGCGATGCCCGCAGAAAGAAGCTCCATGATCTCCCGGCGCCCGCCGAGCGCACCGGCGCCGGGATAACCGCCGGTGATATTCTTGCCGAACATGGTCAAATCGGGCCTGATCCCGTAATGCTCCTGGGCCCCGCCCATGCCCAGCCGGAATGCGGTGACCACCTCGTCGTAGATCAAGAGCGCGCCGTACTGATCACAGAGCTCCCTGGCCCGCCGGTGAAATTCTTGTTTAACCGGCAGGGCCCCGCTGTCCTGGCCGATCGGTTCCATGAGGAAGGCGGCGATACCGCCCTCTTTTTCGTTCTCGGCAAAGCGCTGCTCCAGCTCTTCGAGGTCGTTGGGGTATACCGAGCACATCTGCGCCAGGCATTCGTCGGGCACACCGGTGGCAAACATGTTCTTCGTGTTCACGGAGCGCATATCGTAGAGCAGCTGGTCGCCCCAGCCGTGGTAGCAGCCGTTGATCTTGAGGATCTTGCTCTTTCCCGTGAAAGCGCGGGCCAGGCGGATGGCGATCATGGCGGCCTCGGTGCCGCTGGCCAGCATTCTGAACAGCTCCACCGAGGGGTAATGCTGCTTCACCTTTTTCGCCAGGTCAACCTCAAAGTCGCCGAAAAGACCGGTGAGGTTGCCCGTGGTGTTCAAAGTATTGATCACGGCATCTTTAACCGGCTTGTAGGCGTTGCCGAGAATGGTGGGGCCGCCGGCCTGCAGGAAGTCGATGTAGCGGTTGCCGTCGACGTCGTAAAGGTAGGCCCCCTCGGCCTTGACACAGTTCAGCCCAAAAGGGTAATTGTTCGCCAGGTTGTGCTGGATACCGCCGGGGATATGCTCCCGGGCCGCTTCGACGGAGGCCCTGGAGCCGGCGCACCTGGTTTCGAAATGCTCCCGGTAGCGCTTTCTCGCCTCTTCGCTCAAAGTCTTCGGGCGAAGCAGCAGTTCCCGGCTTTTTTTATGGATCCCTTCAAAATCAAATCCGTCATAATATGAACCCATGCGGCAGTCCTCCTCGTTCGGTTATTGGTCGTTCAAATCGGTATAGAGATCCTGCAAAGCGTGATAGGCGCGCTTGAAGGCGGCAAAAAGGCGATCGTAGCGCTCTTTGAACTGCTCACGGGGCTCAAAGGACCGCTCCTCTTGAATATAATCCTCGATAATGGAGAAATCCTTGGCCTTGCCCAGGCCGATATCGATACAGGCGGCCAGCCCAATATTGCCGGCGAAACGCGCGTTGGCCAGCCTGGTCACCGTTTCACCCATGACATCGGCGATGATCTGCAGGTGAAGGTCGCTCCGGGCGCCGCCGCCGATGGCCCGGACGAAGTTTACCTGCCACTGGCCGTTTTCTTCGAGGTTTTCCTTGATCCAGCGGTAGTTGAAAGCGATCCCCTCCATCACCGCACGGGCCACATGGGCCCGGGTGACAGTGGGATCCAGGTTCAGCAGGGTGCCGCGGACATGCGCATCATCGACCGGCGCCTCTTCGCCGTAGAGGTAGGGCAAAAAGAGAACCTCCTTGGGGTCCTCTTCGACGCTCTGCGCCTCCGCCGCCAGGAGGGCATAAATATCCTTGCTGCCGGCTTCCTCCCGGTAGCACTTTTTGATCAGGTAGTCGATGCTGGTGCCCACGGAGTTGGTGCAGAAGTACTCGTAGCCCAGGCCGGGGATGGCCGAAGGAAGCTGGGTGAAGCTGATCGCGTCATCATCAACCGGCGTGGTCACCGAAAGCCAGCCGCTGGAGCCCAGGTAGATATGTGCATCGCCGGGGTGGATAGAGCCCGTGCCCAGGTGCCCGTTGGCGTTGTCGGAGCACCCGGCAAAGACCGGTGTGCCCGGTGCCAGGCCCACCTCGCGGGCGTAAGCGGTATCGGTATGGCCGACCACGTCGAAGGAGTGAAGAATACGATCGGTCAACAAAGCCGGATCGAGCCCCACCGTGTCGAGGAACATCTGGTTCCATTCCCTGCTGATGGGAAAGATAAACCCGGTGGCAAAGGCCGCCGTGAGGTCAAAAGCGGTCTTTCCCGTCAGCTGCAGGTAAAAAAACCCCGATACGTCGACCATGTACCTGGCGGCAGCGACCACCTCCGGCCTCTTTTCCATGAACCAGGCCACCTTGGCGGCAACCCGCTTGCTCGTGGCCCACCCGTCGAAACCCACCTTTTCGTTCAGCTGCGCAGCCTGCTCGCCGGCACGGCTGTCCAGCCAGGTGACACAATCGTTAAGAGCGTTTCCGCCGGCATCGACAAAAATCAGGGAGCTGGAGGTCTGGGAGATAACCAGGCCCTGGATATCCTCGCCGGAAAGATTCGCTTCGGAGAGCAGCCGCCCCGTTAACTTTTTAAAGCTGGTCAGATAATCTTCCACCTTTTGCTCGGCAAAACCGGGCGCGGGGGCGTACATTGGATAGGGCTCATTGGAGACGGCAACCGGTTCATAGTTCGCCCCGATCACGGCACCTTTGACGCTACCTGTACCAAAATCGTAGGTGAGTGAGTATTTCGCCATATCGTCTCTCCCTTTCACTTTTTAAATTACAGCACCCTTGTCAGCGGCAGCATATAGCCTTCAAGGCTCTTGGCGATGGCCTCGCAGATCTCCAGCTCCGGCAGAAAGTTATCGGGGGAGGCGGCTTTCATCGCCGCCAGCACCAGGTCGGTCATGACGTTGAGCTTGCTGATGCCATACTGCATCGTCTCTTTTAAAAGATCCAGCCCCGTCCCCGACCCCCCGTGCAGCACCAGCGGTATCTCCACCAGCTCGTAAATCCGTTTGAGCCTGTCCAGGTCCAGGTGCGGCTCACCCTGGTAGACCCCATGCACTGTACCGATCGATACGGCCAGCGAATCGACGCCGGTTTGGCGCACAAAGTCGGCCGCCTCTTCAGGTACGGTCAGCGCGCTTTGCCCCGGTTCATCACCGGGTTGGCCCACATGGCCCAGCTCCGCCTCCACCGTAACCCCGCAGGCGCGGGCCACTTTTACAACCTCCCGCGTTATCTCCGCGTTTTCGGCAAAGGGAAGCTCGGAGCCGTCAAACATCACCGAAGAAAACCCGGCATGAATGGCGCTGTAGATCGTGTCAAGATCGTGGGCGTGGTCCAAGTGCATCGCGATGGGCACGGGCGTTTTACCCGCCGCATGGCGGACATATTCGCAGATGCGCTCCTGCTCCGCCAGCGGTTCCGGAGCGCCCTCCCAGAGCATGAGAATCAGGGGCCTGTTCAGCGCCGCGGCCACGTCGATAAAGGTGGCGGCACTGTTCAGGCTCCAGCACCCCGCACCGATGACCATATAGTGCTCCCGGCGGGCTTTCTCCAGCATCTCCTTTGTGTTTACATACATTGCTCGCTCTCCTCTCTTTTGGAACAGCGTGCACAGGCTGTGCAAATATAAAAACAGCGCCTGATACTCAAATTTTACCAGCGCTGCTTTAACCGGGTCAAACGCTATTGAGCGTTATTCGCTAATTTTAAATTTTCCTTCCTATCCCTGCCCCCTTCACCGACCGCCGGCCGGGGCGCCGGCAAAAACCTTTGATCAGACCCGGACCAGGTTGATCCCCTGCTGAAGAAAAAGCGCCGCTTCTTTTTCCGGCAGGCCTTCGTCGGTAATGATCATCTTTGCCCGGTGGCAGGGCATGTAGGATACCCCGGCCCTTTGCAAAAACTTTTTTGAGTGCGCCATCACCACCACGCTTTGCGAGTAGGAAAAGAGCGTCTCCGCATAGCTGATCGCGTCCTCGTCGTATGTCATCAGGCCGTCGTCAAGGGAGATGCCCTCGCAGCTGATGAAGCAGTATTCAAAGCTCATTTTTTTAAGGGAGCGCCGGGAAAGATAGCCGTAAACGGACTTTTTTGCGGGCCGGTAGACACCGCCGATCAGTGAAACCTCGCAGAGCGTGCCCAGCACCTCGGGGACCACCAGAAAGTCGGTAAAGACATGCAGATCCTTCAGCTTTCCGCCTTTGATC
>JAAZIE010000399.1 GCA_012510305.1 Bacillota bacterium
TACTCAGGATGCTCGGCTCTCACTACTACTATTCCGCCCTGGCCCAAGAATTCTCCAATATCTTCTGGGTTGACGGCCGCGTTCTCGGGCGGCAGGGGCTGATCACCTGGCCCGATCCGCACCGCGCCGATACGGTGGCGGCCTGGGGCTGGAACGGCTGGATGAGCAACCAGGAACCACGCACCCGGGAGCTGCTCAGGGAGCTTCAGGCAGACCCCCAACGCCGGCTCATCGTGATCGACCCGCGCCGCTCAGAGACAGCCGATCGGGCTGATATCCACCTGGCGCTGCGTCCGGGATCGGACAGCGCGCTGATCAAAGCGATGATCCGCCTGGTTCTGGATAGCGGCTGGGAGGATCGGGCTTTCATCAAAGAGCATATCGACGGATGGGATGACCTGGAGCCCCTATTCGCAGGCTTTCCGGCCCGCCGGGCCATAGAGGAGGTCTGCGGTCTTGATTATGACCGGGTCCTGGAGGTGACCCGCCTTCTCGCTCAAACCAAATCATGCATTCACGAGGATCTGGGGATCTTTATGAACCGCAACTCCACGATCAACTGCTACCTGTTACATATAATGCGGGCGATAACCGGCCGCTTTTGCGTGGAGGGGGGCCATCTCACCCCGGCGTACTTCTTCCCCATCGGAAGCAACACCGACGAGCGCGACCCGAAATTCTGGCGAACCGTCAAGCACAACATGTTCCCTGTGCTGGGCTCTTTCCCGCCGGCCCTGCTCCCGGATGAGATTTTGCACGATCACCCGGAGCGCATCAGGGCTCTCCTGGTCAGCGCATGCAACCCGCTGCGCTCTTACCCGGACACCCTCGCTTACGAAAGGGCCTTTGCCGCCCTGGAGCTTTCGGTCAGCATCGAGGTGGCCTACAGCGAAACAGCGCGGCTTTGCGATTATATTTTGCCCTGCCCCAGCTATATGGAAACCTATGACTGCACCTGCTTCAACTATACCTATCCCGATCTCTTCTTCCAGCTGCGCCAGCCGGTACTGGAACCGCTCAGCGGGGAATGCAAGGAGGGTTCGGAGATCATCCTGGAACTGGCCGGGGCGATGGGGCTGGTGCCGGAGCTGCCGGAGCAGCTTTACGAAGCGGGCAAAAGCGGAATCACCGCTTACTTGGGAGCTGTCAGCGCTTATCTGCAGGAAAATCCTCAACATGCCCGGATCATGCCCCTGATCCTGGTCGAGACCCTGGGCCGGGCCCTCGGATCGGTTAACCTGGCCCTTGTCGTGGGCCTGCTGCTCAAAAGCAGCGATGAATTCAAGGCGGGGGCGGTGAGGAAGGGCTATCCAAATGACTTTACCATGGTTGAGACCATGTTTAAGGATATCCTGGCCCACCCCGAGGGCCAGTACCTGGCCAGATTCAAGGAAGATCATTTCAACATGGTCGCCACCGCCGACAAGAAGCTCGCCCTGAAAATCGACGAATTGCTGGCTCCCCTTCAAGAGGTGAGCGTTGAAAGCGAGCTGGAAAAGCTGGATCTGCCCGGCGAATACCCCCTCATTCTCCATGCGGGGCTGCATCTGGACACCGTGGCCAACACTTATATGCGCAATCCGGCCTGGAACAAAGCGCGCCGCTGGGATACGATGCTGGTAAACGAAGCGGATGCGGAGCGCCTCGGCCTGGCCGATGGTAAAAGGGCGCTCATCACCACCCGGGCCTCCCGGGCGGAGATCGAGGTGGAGATCAGCCCCCGCGCGGCGGAGGGCTGCGTCTACATTCGCCACGGCGGCGGCCTGATCTATGACGGAAAGAAATACGGTGTCAATGTCAACGAGCTGGTTCTCGGCACCGATCGCGACGAGATGTGTACGCCCATGCATCGCCGGATCCCCTGCCGGGTGGAAAAACTGTAAGGAACGTTAGATTTTTTTAACCGGAGGGGGTAATATCATGCAGCTTAGCAGCAGGTTTCCGGTAGCGGTACAGATGCTCATCATCCTGGCCTGGTGCCCGGAGGAGCTAAAGGTGACCAGCGAGATGATGGCCCTGAGCGTCAATACCAATCCGGCGCTTATTCGCCGGATCATGGGTTACCTCAAAAGAGCCGGTCTCATCGCTGTTACCCCCGGCGCCGGCGGGACCCGGTTAACCCGGGATCCCGCCGGGATCACCCTTCTTGAGATCTACCGGGCGGTGGAGCTGACCGGCCGGGAGGGGTTGTTCGGGTTGCACGAAGAACAGAACCTGCGTTGTCCCATCGGCATAAGGATCAACCGGATTCTCCGGCCCCATCTTGCAGAGGCGCAGGAGGCGCTGGAAAGATCCCTTGCCGGGGTCACCGTGGCGAAGCTGCTGGAGGGGGTCCCCCCTTTCGGGCAAGCTATCTCTGCCGAACAGGTCCTGTAACCCCTATCCCAACCGCTTTAACGCAGTACTCCCCTGTGTCGTACAGCGCGGTAAACCAAGGCCGGTCGGTAGTTCGGGTGGCTGTGGTACACTCCTAAAGTGGGGAAA
>JAAZIE010000400.1 GCA_012510305.1 Bacillota bacterium
ACCGTCCTGAAAGCTCATAATATTTAAAGGGGTGATTAACTTGTTCATGACCCTGTTGATCAGAAAAGAACGGTTGAAGTTGATCATCGGGCTTGGCCTGGTGCTGGCGATCCTGCTGCTTACGCCCCTGTTCAACCTGCCCGAAAGGCTTGCCGCTGTGGTGGGCCCGGCAGAACGGCTGGTACCGATATATTACGTGGAAACAAAGGAAAAAAAGGTGGCTTTCTCCTTCGACGCCAGCTGGGGCGCAGAGCGTACCGAGAAGATCATCCGCATACTGAGAGACAACGAGATCAAAACCACCTTTTTTTTAACGGGTTTCTGGGTTGAGGCCTACCCCGAGTATGTCAAGCTCATCGCCAAGGAAGGCCACGAGATCGGCAATCATACCCTGACCCATCCCCATATGAACAGCCTCACTGCGAAGGAGATCCGCACCGAGTTAAAAAAAGTGGAGCAGATGATCGAGCGGGCCTCCGGCCAAAAAACAACCCTTTTCCGGCCTCCCTTCGGTGAGTACAGCAACCAGGTCCTCGAAACTGTCTCCGGCCTCGGCTACAAAAGCGTGCAGTGGAGCATCGATTCTCTTGATTGGAAAAACCTCAACGCCGAAGAGATCTTCGAGCGGGTCACCAGCCGATCGCACCGGGGCGCCATCATCCTTTTTCACAACAACGGCCTTTACACCGCCGATGCCCTTCCAAAAGTGATCGATTATTACCGCCGGCATAAATACACCATTGTTCCCGTATCCGAGCTGCTTTACGATGACAATTACACTATCGACCCCAACACCGGCGCCCAGATCAAAAACAAAAAACGCTAGCCGGAGAGGGCCGGGGGACGATAACTTGGGCGGCAACCTCGTAAAAAGAGACCGGGCAGGCCCGGCCCACAATTAGTTCCTGACAAAGTGATTGCCCATCGCTGGTGCTGCCGGGGTTGGGTCAGGCATGCCTGACCCCAACGCGTTTGGCGAGGGCATGTTCCCTAAAATTGAACCTCTGATGTGCAGGGCCCCCCTCGCCCGCCGAAAAACTGCTGCTTGCAGCAGTTTAATATTTTTGGTAAGATCAAGTCGAATTTGGGCTCCGGGGGCGAGTACTTGCCGATGAATTCTCCCAGAATAATCCCCTGCCTGGACCTGCGTGATGGCCGCGTGGTCACGGGTGTACAGTTTACCGGCCTGATTGATTCCGGCGATCCGCTGGAGCGGGCCCTTTCTTATCACCGGGAGGGAGCCGAAGAACTTTTTTTACTCGACATCGCCGCCACCCCCGAAAGCCGCCTGCTCACCTGCAATTTGCTTCAGAAAATCTCGGCTGAAGGCGGAGTTTCTTTGACCGTGGGAGGCGGGATCAGCTCTACTGCCATCGCCGATCGGATGCTGCAGTGCGGTGCCGCCCGGGTATCGCTGGGCAGCGCCGCCCTGGACAACCCCGCCCTCATCGAGGAGGGAGCACGGCTCTTCGGCAGCGAGCGCCTGGTTGTATCCATCGATGCTCGCGGTACAGCGCCGGCAGCCCCCGAAAATAATCGCCGCTGGGAGGTCTACAGCGGGGGCGGCCGCCGGCCCACCGGCCGGGATGCAGTGGAGTGGGCCTGCGAGGTGGAGCAGCGGGGTGCCGGTGAAATCTTGCTCACTTCGATGGATGCCGACGGCACCCGGCAGGGCTATGATCTGCCCCTTCTTCAAGCGGTAACCGGGGTCACCTCTCTTCCGGTAATCGCCTCCGGGGGAGCGGGAACGCTGGAACATCTTTTTGAAGCGCTTTACGCCGGCGGAGCGGACGCCGTCCTGGTCGCCTCGATCCTTCATCAGAACAACTTTTCCGTCCGGAAGATCAGGGATTTCCTTGTCCGGCGGCTCAAAGAAAGCAAAGCATAATCCGTTAGGAGGAAACTGGTAATGAAAAATCAGCAAAAGCCACGCCTCAAGCAAACCCCCGCCCAGATCGGCAAAGGCGGCGTCATCATGGACGTAACTACCGTCGAACAGGCCAGAATCGCCGAGAAAGCCGGCGCTGTTGCGGTAATGGCCCTGGAAAGAGTCCCGGCAGACATCCGGGCCTCCGGCGGTATCGCCCGGATGGCCGATCCAGAACTGATCCAGAGGATCGTAGAAGCGGTGAGCATACCGGTTATGGCCAAGGTGCGCATCGGCCATTTTATGGAAGCAGAAATTTTAGAAGAGATGGGCGTTGATTTTATTGATGAGAGCGAAGTGCTCACCCCGGCCGACGAGCGCTACCATATTGACAAGCACGCCTTCAAAACGCCTTTTGTCTGCGGTGCCAGGGATCTGGGCGAGGCGCTACGCCGCCTCGCTGAGGGAGCGGCCATGCTGCGGACCAAGGGTGAACCGGGAACCGGCAACGTTGTGGAAGCGGTACGCCATATCCGCAAGGTCGTCGAAGGGCTGCGCCGGGTGATCAGCGCATCAGACGAAGAGATCTCCGTCCTGGCCAAAGAGATGAAGGCGGCGCCCGGACTGCTCAGGCAGCTCAAAGAAGAGGGTAAGCTGCCGGTGCTAAACTATGCCGCCGGCGGCATCGCCACGCCTGCCGACGCCGCCATGATGATGCGGCTGGGCGCCGACGGAATCTTCGTCGGTTCGGGTATCTTCAAAGCCGAAAACCCGCAGGCCCGGGCCGAAGCGGTCGTTCAGGCGACGGCGCACTACGACGACCCGGCCGTCCTCCTGAAGGTCTCCCGGGGCCTCGGTGAGGCGATGAAAGGCCTCGATATCGCTTCGCTGGAAGATAGCGAGCGGATGCAGGAGCGGGGCAACTAAACCCCATCCATATACAAAACCACGCGGGGCTGCCCAAAAGGCAGCCCCTTCATTTTAGCTGGCGAGAGCCCCGTAAATCCCCCTTTTTCCCCCTTTCGAAAAGGGGGAAATTTAGAAACACTCCAAGCACACCAATGCACTTCAAGGAAAACTAAAACCAGATCCCCCCCTTTGAAAAAGCGGGGCCCAGGGGGGATTTAAGCAAGCCCCCTACTGAAAAAAGCACCGCTCTGCACTTCTGTACTATGGTTAGTGAAGAAAAGAGAGGGCGATGGCACCCAGGGTGCTCAGCAGTGTCCCGATCAAGTAGTACTCGGAAAAAACCGGATCCTTGGCGATGCGGTCATACCTGGCGATGGACTTCGCCGTGAGCACCAGGCCGATAGCAGCATATTGCTTCAAGGAGATGAGGATTAAGGTGATCACCCTTTCCAGCGTCCCGATAAACCTTCCCGCTCTTTTATCCTCTACAAGAGCGTCCTCTTCACTTTCAGATTTATACAGGGTCAGCAGCCGGGTAATGGCAATATTTACCGGTTTGTGCGCGGCCGTCAGGGCCGCAGCCCAAGCCAGCAGCGCTGAGGCTGAAACACCAACCGTTTCCAAAAAATGTGCAGCAGGAGCATGCAGCGATAGTCCATGCCCCCGGGCGGCAAAGAGATAGGCGATCAAGATCAAGCTCGCCAGATGCAGAAGCTGATCCAGGTAAAAAATGTTTCTCTCCAAAAGCGGCGTAAATTTACCTTTTTCTCTCTTCTTGAAAATATAAGGGTACTTGATCATATCGATAAACATGTGAGCCAGTGCGGCCAGGCTGCCGAAAAGAGCCACCGGCCTGGAGAACACCGGTAAAGAGATCACGAAAACCGTTAACCCATAGCACAGACAATGGATGATGGTCCATTTAAATTG
>JAAZIE010000401.1 GCA_012510305.1 Bacillota bacterium
AGCGGGCGCAATCCATGGCCACGTTGCCGCCGCCGATAACGGCGGCGCGCCGGCCCAGCTCCATCTCCTCCTCCAGGTTTACGCGGCGTAAATATTCCACCCCGGGGATAAATCCCCTGTAGCCGGCATCCTCGCCCTCCACCCCCATGGTGGCGCTCTCATGAAGCCCGGTGGCGATAAGGATGGCCGCATAGCCCTGCTCCTGCAGCTGCTCAATGGTGATATCCTTGCCGAGGCGCGTATTGAGCTTGATCTCCACGCCCAGCGCTTTAACCAGGTCCACCTCGGCATTGAGAATATCCCAGGGCAGGCGATAGCTGGGGATACCCACCGCCAGCATTCCGCCGGCCACCGGCAGAGCCTCGAAGATGGTGACCCGGTAACCCTTTTGAGCCAGGTGATAAGCGGCATCCAACCCGGCCGGGCCGGCGCCGATTATGGCTACCTTTTTCCCCTCCGGTTTGACCGCCTTCAGTGCTGCCGTCGCTTTATTCTTCAGCTCAAAGTCGGCGACAAACCTTTTCAACACCCGAATCGACAGCGCCTCGTCAAGCGGTTGGCGGCGGCAATTTTCTTCGCAGGGATGGACACAAACCCGGCCCAGGACCCCGGCCAGGGGTGTTTTATCATGAATGAGAGCCAGCGACGCCTCATAGTTCCCGGCACCGATCATTCCAATATACCAGGGAATATCGATATGTGCGGGGCAGCCGTTCCGGCAGGGTGCGGTTAAAATGGGGCGATAGTTCAGGCCGTTGTCCGCCACCGGCTCAGCAGACTCCAGGCAGGCCTCAAAATCATCCCGAAAATGTTCCAGTGCGTGGAGCAGCGGCACCGGGGACGATTGCCCCAGTTCGCAAAGGGAGCTGTCCCTGACCATCTTTCCCAGGCGTTCCAGCACCGCAAGGTCCACCGCCTCCCCCTCGCCCCGGGTAATTTTCCCCAGCAAATTGGCGATCACCCGGGTGCCGACCCGGCAGGGCACGCAGCGACCGCAGGATTCCCGCTGCACCGCTTCAAAGTAACGGTGCAAAGCTTTGACAATATTAACCTGCGGATCCAGGATCACCAGGCCCTCCCAGCCCAGGAAAGCTTTTAGCGGCGCTCCCCCCAGCTTCTCCGGCAACTGGAGCTCCGCCAGTTCGGTTCGCTCCGCCGGATCCTTTTTGCGTTCATCAATAAGTTTATTATTCCAACTGCTGAATAAGACCTTGGCCATTTTCCCCTCTCTCCCTCAGGAATTTACGGAAAAATAAGCTCTTAATTTCCGTATTGTAATCGCTTTCACTAATCCTCCTTTCAGCAGGTTTTCCGGCTTTTGATCGTGATAGTAATTTAATTCGCCATATTTTGATTATTTTCCTTTTCTTAATTCATATTTCTAGATATCTTCAACGTTTGTTCACTTCTGACCGCCAGCACGGCCAACCCGACGGCATTATCCCCGGCAAAGGAAGGGGCTGCAAAATGGATCGGCGGTCCGGGACCCTGCTGAACCAGCCGTTCGCGAATAAAAGTATTCGCCGCCACGCCGCCGACAATCAAAATTCCGGCAAAAGAGCCGATTTTCTCCACCGCGTGAAGCGCAGCCGCAAGAGAATCGGCGATGCAGAGCTCCACCGCCCGGGCCAGGTCGCAGCGGTCGCAGCCCTTTTTCAGCAGCCGCCGGGCGTGACTGGCCGGCCCGGAGAAGCTGATTTCAGTTCCCTTTACCGCCACCGGCAACCTGATCGCCCCGGTCCGGCCGCGGCGGGCGTACTCTTCCAGGGCCGGTCCGGCCGGAAAATCAAGCCCCAGGTCAAGGCCGACCCGGTCAACGAACTGGCCCGCATGCAGATCGGCACCGCCGCCCCGCAGCGATATTTCCAGGCGGGCCCGCCCTTTGTCCCAAATCTCCAAAATTTCAGTGGTGCCCCCCGAAAGATGCACGGCCAGGTAACGATCCGGGGACAAGCCGGCGGACCAGAGACCGGCGGCGATATGACCTTCCTGATGGGAAAAAGATAAAAAGGGGATCCCCAGCGTTGCCGCAACCAACTCCCCGGCGGCCCGGCTCACCCTGAAGACAGGCATGTATGAGCCTTCCCGGGGACGGGGTTTCACCGCGGCGGCCACCGCGGCCAGGGGGGCTTGCTTCAAGTGCACCGCCCCTTCCACCCACAAGCGGGGCAAGATCCGGATATGGGCGAAGACCGCTTCAGACTGACGCAGTCCCGCTG
>JAAZIE010000402.1 GCA_012510305.1 Bacillota bacterium
CCATACCTATGTATACGCCGGCGACGGCTGCCTCATGGAAGGGATCACCGCTGAAGCGGCCTCGCTGGCCGGCCACCTGAAGCTGAACAAGTTGATCTGCCTTTACGACGACAACAGGATTACCATTGACGGCGCTACCGACATTACTTTTACCGAAGATGTGGGGCTGCGATTTCAAGCTTACGGCTGGGAGGTGCTCCGGGTCGAAGAGGGCAACAGCGTTGAAGCTGTCTCCGAGGCCATTGCCAGGGCCCGCACTGCCGAACGCCCCACCCTGATTGCGGTGCGTACCGAAATCGGCTACGGCTCACCGGGCAAGCAGGGCAAATCGGAATCACACGGCGCCCCCCTGGGAAAAGACGAAGTACGCCTGACCAAAGAGAACCTGGGCTGGCCCCTGGAGCCGGCTTTTCATGTTCCCGGCGAAGCAAAACTGCATTTTCAGAAAATCCGGGAAACGCTGGCCGCGAAAAAAGGCTCCTGGGACCGGCTTATGAAAGAGTACCGTGAGAAATATCCGGAGCCGGCTTCCCGCTGGGCAGCCTGGCATTCTGATGAGCTGCCCGGAGAACTGCCGGATGATCCGGCCCTGTGGGAATATGAGAAACCGGTAGCAACGCGGGCCGCTTCGAAGGGGGTATTGCAGGTGCTGGCAAAACATCTGCCCAACCTTATCGGCGGCTCCGCCGATTTAAAGGGTTCCACGGGAAGTTACCTTGAAGGGCTCGGTGATTTTCAGCCCGATAATCCCCGGGGTAATAACATCGCTTTCGGCGTGCGTGAACATGCCATGGGTACGATCCTGGCCGGATTGGCCCTGCACGGCGGGCTGCGCCCTTTCGGTTCCACCTTTTTTGTCTTCTCCGACTACATGAAACCTTCGCTCAGGCTCTCCGCGCTGATGGGGGTGCCGGCGGTCTATCTATTTACCCACGATAGCGTTGCCGTGGGCGAGGACGGCCCCACGCATCAGCCGGTGGAGCACCTGGCCAACCTGCGCGCCATCCCCAACCTGGACGTGCTGCGCCCTGCCGACGGCCGGGAAACGGCAGCGGCGTGGCTCCACGCTCTTAAACGCACAGACGGCCCCACAGCCCTGGTGCTGACGCGGCAGGGCTTGCCGCAGCTGGACGGCAGCGGAAAGGAAGCGCTGAAAGGCGCCTACATTGTGGGGCGTGAAAAAAGCGAGCCGGCAGACCTGCTGATCATCGCCAGCGGTTCCGAGGTCTCTCTGGCGCTGGAGGCGAAGGCAGCCCTGGAAGAGAAGGGCCGTTCTGTCCGCGTGGTCAGCATGCCCAGCTGGGAGCTTTTTGAAAGGCAGGATCAGCGCTACCGGGAGAAAATTTTACCGCCGGGGATTGAAAAGCGGCTTATCGTGGAGGCGGCTCATCCGATGGGCTGGGAACGTTATGCCGGTGCCCGGGGGCGCATTATCGGTATCAGCAATTTTGGCGCCTCCGCGCCGGGCGCTCGGGTAATGGAGAAGATGGGTTTTACTGTAGAAAACATCGTTCGCCTGGCCGGGGAAATGCTGTAAGGGAAGGGCTACCCGGCCGGTTTTTCAGCTGCAGCGGGATCAACAAGGGGGCGGGGTCCGATTGGGGACCGCCTCCTTGTTAAACTCCAAACCGGAAAGCAGTTAGAGCAGGTACGACTGCACATACTTTACCCCGGCATCGTAAGCTGCTTTTAGCGCAGCCGGATCGTCTTCGATCTCTCCTTTTCGATCCAGGCCCGGCAAAAAGAGAAACCCGCCAAAGTGGTAATTGATGTTATGGAAAAAGACCTTGCCGATTGCTTCAACGCTGTCGCCGAAATCCTTTCTATGCAGCGCCCCGGTGCAGATGATAAACCCTGCTTTGTTTTGGCCAAGTTCAACAAAGGGCTTCTTGAGGCGGTATTTTGCGTGCCACCAGCATTGAAAGCGATCCATAAAAATTTTTAGCTGCGCCGAAAGCGAACCGAAATAGACAGGCGTGGCCAGAACAAGGCCTTTCACGGTGGCAACTTTTTCGTAAAAGGGCTCCATTTTATCCTTAACGATACAGATTCCATCTGCGGCACAGCGTTCGCATCCCCGGCAGGGCTCCAGGCGAAGTTCGTGAAGGCGGTTCATTTCTACGGAGATATTCTTTTCTTCTGCGGCCCGGCAAAATGAACGCAGGGCCAGTTCACAGTTTCCGTTACGGCGTGGGCTGGATGATATTGCCAAAAGCTTGGACAAAGGGCATCACCTCCCGGTATTATTCACCACAAATATGTTTAACCCTGCCGCTTATGCCTATTATTCGTTTCATATCTGCGGGCCGGCACCGGTAAAACTTTAAAGAGGCAGTAATTGTATTCAAGGCAAAGGAAATGTGACCCCAATGCGCTTTTTCCCGGGCCAGGGTGAGCGGGTGACGTTAAGGAGCTGTTGCCATAAACAGAAATTTGGGCCATAATGGAAACTAAACCTAGAAAGATTTTACCTTTTACAAAGGCGGGCACAGGGAATACTAAAGTAAGCCGCTTGCCAAAAGCGAACTGGTTTTTATGGCCTCATTTATTCCTTCTACTCTTTCCAACTCCCCGGGCGGATACCGGGTCTTTCGTTCTGCGCATACTGGTCCTTCATCAAGAGCGCCGGTGGAATCATCTCTTTGTATTACCGGCTGGGACAAATGAAGCGAGAGGAGTGCTCTTGATGAAAAAGGTGGTTCTCATTGAGCCGCAGTCCAAGGAAGATCATGTTTACAAGAATGTGCGGATGCCCCGCCTGGGCCTACCGCTGCTGGGCGCGCAGCTAAAAGCAGCCGGTTACCGGGTGGAACTTTACCTGGGCACAGGCGAGACGCTGCCCTGGCCCAGAATCGTGGATGCCGATTTCGTGGGTATTTCAACGATAACGGCAACCAGTACCGAGGCTTACCGCATCGCCGGCTATCTCAGGTCGCGCGGGCTGACGGCGGTACTGGGGGGAATCCATCCTCATTTTATGCCCGACGAGGCGCTGGAACATGCCGATTACGTGCTCCGCGGTGAGGCAGAACAGACCATTGTTCCGCTGCTCCGGGCCCTGGAGCAGGGGCGGCCGCCCCGGGAAGTCCCCGGTGTTTCCTTCAGGGATGGGAGCGAGATTGTGCATAACCCCTTGTCGGAGGCGCCGCCGGAGATGGAGCAGCTGCCGCTGCCCGACTTCTCCCTCTTTAAAGAGCAAAAACCTTTCCGTACAATCCCGGTGATGACGTCGCGAGGCTGTCCCTACAACTGTAATTTCTGCAGCGTTACGCCCATGTTTGGACGCCGTTATCGTTTTCGCAGCGCAGACAGCGTCCTGGAGGAGCTGGCTGCTTACCGCGGGCGAAGCGTATTTTTTTGTGATGACAATTTTACCGCCAATCCCGCGCGCAGCAAAGAGCTCTTTCGGGGGATGATTGAGCGCAAGATCGGGCTGAAGAGCTGGGGGGCCCAGATGCGCGTGGAGGCCTCCCAAGATCAGGAGATGCTGGAGCTGATGCAGCGTTCCGGCGGAGATATGGCCTTTGTGGGCCTGGAGTCGATTAACCCGGAAACCCTGGCGGCCCTGAATAAGCAGCAGACGGTGAAAGATGTCAGCGAATGTGTACGCCGTTTTCATGAGTCCGGGATCAGGGTGCACGGCATGTTCATTTTTGGCAGCGAAGCCGACACGGTGCAGACTATTCGCGATACTGTCGACTTCGCCATCGATTCCCGCATCGACAGCTTACAGTTTGCCATCCTCACGCCGCTGCCGGGGACACCGCTTTTCCACCAGTTGGAGGCAGAGGGGAGGCTTCTCACCAGGCAGTGGGCGCTGTACGATGGGCACCACGCTGTCTTTCAACCGGCCCGGCTCTCCCCTGAAGAGCTGCAGCGTGAGACCGTCGCTGCATTTAAGCGTTTTTACTCCTTCCGAAATATCTTCAGCAATGTATTTCATACCGGGTGGGGGACCTATCTGTACCGTTCTGTGGGCTGGTGGCTGACCCGTCATTTTGAAAGAAAAAACCGCTGGTACGAGCCGGCCCTGAAGCGTCTGCAGGCAATCGAGCCCAAGCCGGTAGCCCTTCTTTTTAAACGGCTTCAGGCGCAAACGAGCCCGGCGGTGGGTGAAAAAACAGATTCGCTCAAGCTCTTTTTCGTGGAAAAGAAAGGGATCCTTCACCTGCGACTGCGCGGACTCATCAGCAGCCTGAACCTGCCGGAGCTTATCCGAACAGTACGTTCTTTTTCACCGGGGCGCTACCTGCACCTGGTGGTTAACGTCGAAGGGCTTCGCTTTGCCTCGGGCAAAGCAGCCGCTGCTTTTATACGCTTTCTGGAACGGCTGGGCGGGCGTACCCGCCGCCTGCAGGTCGTCATTTCCAGAAATGGCGGGCAAAAGGCGAGTCTTTTCGACAGGGGGCGCCGCCCCAAGTCGCCCCGCTTTGAATTGCTCTACAGCAAACGCTAAACGGCGGGGCTGCGCTTCTTGCACGCCCTTTACGGCACAGTTCCGGGTGTCTGCGCGATCTGCCCGTGATATGATTAGCCTGTACTCCACGCCCCATGGGCTGAAGCTTTGCTTGACCGTGTTTGAATGTGGGGGCAGAAAGGAATAAGATTATGCCGTACTATATTGCCGTTATCGG
>JAAZIE010000403.1 GCA_012510305.1 Bacillota bacterium
ATATTTTCCGGAATACGTGAACTGGACGCCCGACTTGATCTGTGCAGGCCATGTTCACGGCGGCGTGGTGAGGCTGCCCTTTTTGGGCGGGATCCTTTCACCCGATATCACCTTTTTCCCACCTTATTCTGCAGGCCTGTACCGCTCCGGCGGGAGCACCATGCACGTCAGCCGCGGCCTGGGCAACTCGGTAATCCCTTTTCGTATTTTTAACCGTCCCGATCTCTCCCTGATCGTGCTGGAGCCGCGCTGAAACGCATAAAACATCGGTAAAATCTTGCAGGGATTAAGCGCCCGGCGGAGTATGATCTTAGAAACAAATCTGTTTGGGCCGAATAGGCCGGGGGTGATCGACAGTGAAACTGGAAGGGAACTGCCTGACCACCGCCATGGGGATTCTGCCGCACCTGGAGGTGGAGAAAGCGCTGCAGCTTTCGCTTTCGCTCGATATCCCCTTCTGGCCGCAGCTGCCGGGAGTCAGTTTCTACGAAGATATGTACGCACAGGCTTCGGAGCATTTTCCGGGGATCGCGCTGGACCTGGAGCAGCGGGAGATCCATTTTTCACTGGAGCGCTTTCACCGGGAACTGGAGGAATATGTCGCTCACTGGGAGGAGGAGCCCTATTTTCGCCTCTCGCGCAAATACAGCGCCGTGTACCACAAGTTTTTGAAAAAAGATTTGGCCGCCTATCCCTACATCCGCGGCCAGAGCATCGGCCCGGTCAGCTTCGGGATGAAGATCCAGGACCGCGAAAGACGTCCCATGATCTATTACGATGAAGTGCGCGAGATTATTTTTGACTTCTTCGCCCGGAAGCTGCAGGCACAGTACAGTGAGCTGCGCGAAAAGCATCCCCGGGCCTTCGTCTGGGTCGACGAGCCGGGGCTGGAGATGCTCTTCATGTCGTACACCGGCTATACCAGCGAAAAGGCTGCTGCCGATTACCGCCGTTTCCTGGAACAGTTCCCCGGCCCCAGGGGAGTGCACCTTTGCGGCAACCCCGACTGGTCCTTCCTGCTGGGCCTGGATCTTGATATCCTTTCCTTGGATGTGCTCAGCAACGGCTATATTTTTTCGCGCTACCGGGACGAGATCAAGACCTTCCTCGACCGGGGGGCGATCATCTCCTGGGGGATCACCCCCACGCTCACCGAAGAATATATCGCAGAAGGCCTGCAGTCGATGATCGCAAAGATCGAGGCGCTCTGGTCGCACCTGGAGCAGGGCGGCATCCCGCGCCGGCAGATCCTCGGGCAGGCCTGGTTTGCCCCGGCCCGCTGCTGCCTGATCAACCCCGACCGGGAGACCACCGTGGAGCGCTCGTTCAAGCTGCTGAAGGAAGTAGCGGCGCACTTCAAAAAGGAACTTTAGTGAGTCAAAGTCACCGTCCCCGTGACTGATGCGGCCGGGTTACCAGATGAGGGGAAGCAGCCTGTACCTGACTTTACGCGAGTAATCGCGGTATCCGGGCAGCTGTTCCAGCAGAAACCTGTCTTCCAGGGCGGTGCGAAGGACAATAATCGCTATCGCCAGCAGAGCCGGAACCATCGCCGCCCCGGAGCCGGCGATGAGGGGGAGCGGCAGCGTGTTCATCGCCATGCCCAGGTACCCCGGATGGCGGATATAGCGGTAAGGGCCGCTGCTCACGACAACCTGTCCGCGATCTTCTTGCAAGCGCACGGTCCCCTCAAAAAAAGGATTTTTTAACATGGCCCAAAAAACGGTTGCCGAGGCGATTAGATAGAAAACCACACCGGCATAGATGTAGAAACCCGGCAGGAGGGGCCGGTTGAAGCGGCCGGCATCGAAACCGGCAACCGCCGGCAGGAGGACCAGGTTGGCGGCAAAAAAGAGCAGCAGAACAACTTTATCGCGGCTGTCGGTATCCTCTCCCATCTCTCCCCGGGCGGTTAACAGCCCGGGCGAGCGCCATAAAAGAAAGAGGCCGCCACCCAGCGAGAGCGACAGCGCCAGGGCATAATAGAGCCACCCCCGGGGCAGATCCAGGCGGCCCGCCGAAATAAAAAAAGAGCAGCCCGATATAATAAGCATGCGTACGGGGGAGAAAAGCGCATGTACATTTGCACAGGTTAATCGCTGACCCGATTTGGCCATATCCGCCTCCTGAAAACCCCCTGCTCCGCCGACCAGACCCTTTGCCGGAAAATTATCCGGAAGGCTCCATCATTGTGGCGCAGCCTCTTCCGACAAGAGGGGTCCGCTCTTTTTCTTTCCCTGACGGTATATTTTTTTCACTTCGCTTAACCGGCGCTCCTCGACAAAGAAAGCCGCGGCAGCCTGGCCCATCGCCCAGGTGGCTCCGGCGGCCACGGTGCCGGAGATAACGCTGCCTCCCCCGGGGAACAGCTTGACCAGCGAACGGGCAATTTCGCGCAGGGCAAAAGCGGCACCCACATTCAAGCCCAGGGCGCTCATAAATTCCTTAACGCTTTTTTGATCAAGCCGCCGCCCCGAGACATAGCCGATCCCGGCGATCATCCCCGCCTGGATCCCGGTGATCACCGGCAGATCGGCCACGGGGATGGGCTGCGCCCCCACGGCGCCGGCCAGGGCCACGGCGGCGGCGGTGATCGCCCGGGCCAGCTTCAGCTGAACGCCCTTAATCCGGGAAATACGGGCCAGCTCCAGCTGAGCGCTGCGCGGCAGTTTTTCAGTGAGGTACTCCACCAGCCGCTCGATATTCCAGCGCCGGCTCGCTGCGATCCGGCCTTCCGCAAAGCGCATATAAGCGCTGGTGGGGATCACGACGACGCCCTCCCCGGCCAGGGAAGAAAGCTTGTACCGCAGCTGTTCCGCAGCCTCGCGAATATGGTTTGCCTTGATTTCATCTTCATAGGGCGGCAGCACCTCCGGGGGATCAAGCTCATCGACCTGGGTCAACACCCCCACCACCGGGGCGCGGTAGCCGTGCGTTTTTTCGATCAGATCGAGGATCATCTCCAGGCTTTTCAGGTCTTCGTCAATCCGCGCGTCCACCTCTTTGGCCTTGCATAAAAAGAGAACGGCATCGGGGCTTTTTTCCGAAACCGCCGCCGCGGTTTCTCCGGGAACAGCGGCAGCGCCGGATCCCCCGGCCCCTCCGTAACCCTCCCCCAGCCCCCGGGTATCCAGGATATCCAGCTTCCCCCGCTCTCCGCTATATTCGTACCATCGGCCCTGCTCCGTTGTGCTCTTCACTGCGCCCACTGCGGCAACTTCTGCATTAAAAATGGCATTGACCAGGCTGGACTTGCCGGCCCCTCTTCTGCCCACTACGGCTATGCGCGGCGCTCGCGCTTCCATGATCAGCTCCTCCAATTCCTTCAGCTCCCGGCCCACTTTGGTTCTCAAATTTCCCGGAACCAGGGACCAAATTCTGTCACGGTAAGGCCCGAGTAAATCTTTAACCTGGCTTCTATAGTCGGTCATCTCTTATTCCCCTTAAACAGTTTTTCCACCTGCCCTGATCGTTAAATTCAACAGCTGCGCTTTGTTTTCCTTCAGTGAGCCCCGGTAAACCGGGCCGCGCTTCCGGAACGCTGCAAAGATTTTTCATGCCACCGTCCCCAGGGGCATATTTAATAGATGAGACAGCTTTAACAGCATCTTTTCAGGGCCGGGGTGGGCTGCCATGGGAAAAACAAGAGTGTGCGTGGTCGGCTACGGCAACGTGGGCCGCGAGGCGGTGGTGTGCATTGAGCGGGCTCCCGATCTGGAGTTGGCCGGTGTGGTCAGGCGGGCCCTTTGCGGGATCCCTCCCGGGGTACCGGCGGCCACACGCGTGGAGGAGCTCGGCCCGGTCGACGCAGCCCTCCTGGCGATCCCCTCCCGCTTGATCCCGGCGTCAGCCCCCTCTTATCTTCAGCGGGGGATCAACACGGTGGATGGGTACGACATCCATGGCCGGGCGATGCTCTCGTTACGAAATGATTTGGCGAACCATGCCCGCCAAAGCGGGCGGGTAGCGATAACCGGCGCCGGATGGGATCCGGGTACCGACTCCATCATCCGGATGCTTTTTAGCGTCATCGCTCCGGGAGGGCTCACCTTTACCGATTTCGGCCCGGGTATGAGCATGGGCCACAGCACGGCGGCGAGCGCGATCGAGGGGGTTAAAAAAGCTCTTTCCATAACCCTGCCCCTGGGCTACGGGAGGCACCGGCGCCATGTTTACGTAGAGCTCGAGCAGGGCGCCGATCTGGCAGAGGTTGCCGGGAATATCAGAAGAGATCCCTATTTTAAGGCGGACCGGACGGAGATATTTGCAGTTGACGATGCGGCATGGCTTAAAGTTGCCGCACATGGCGTGCGCATAACGCGCCTGGGGGTCTCGGGCACCGCTCAGAACCAGCTGCTCGAGCTAAAAATGAGGCTGACCAACCCCGCCGCCACCGCCCAGATCATGGTGGCCGCCGCCCGTGCCGCCGCCCGCCTTGAACCCGGTTGCTATGTTCTGGGCGAGATTCCGCCCATCGACCTGCTGCCTTCAAGCCGTGAAGAGAACATCAAAAAGCTCGTTTGAAGAGGCGCAAGCCGCACTGATACCCCCTGAGCAGCTGCTGCGAATATTTGGACCCCGCCTTATTCTTCCACCCATCTGCGGGCTACCTCTCCGGCTGAAGCACCCCGGCGGAGACAATGTACACAAATTTATACATAAATTACGGACTTTCCACGGTATCAGCGCTCCAGAATAGCATCCAGGCTGCCGTTAATGAGCCGGTAAACCCCATCATCTGCAAAAATAGGTGGACAAGGGGCCGAAGCTGTTTTATAATAAGGTGAAAGTACATAAAAGTGTATGTAAAGCGGGGTCACTGATGGAGAATCCCGGATACAGCAAAAACTGGCTGGTCACCACCGGCATCGCCCGCGGGCTCCTGGGAACCGAACCCGGGGACCGTCTTCCGACGATAAAGGAGTATTCCTCCATTTTTGCCTGTTCCCGCGGGGTGATTCAAAACGCGCTGGCGGCCCTGCAAGCCACCGGAGCGGTGAACCTGGATATCCAGGGGAAAAAAGGCACCTTTCTAAAAACCAAGGATGAAGAGAGGCTTTTTGAAAACGCCGGCCTCAAATTTATCACCGGCTCCATGCCCGCACCGCTGAACAACTACCTGGCGGGGCTGGCCAGCGGCATTTGCCAGGCCATGGGACAGTGCCCGGTACCCTTTACCTTTGCCTTTGTTCAGGGAGGCAAAAACAGGGTCGAAGCTTTAAGCCGAACCGTATATGATTTTGTAGTGGTGACCAGGAGCACGGCTGAAAAGTTTATCGCCGCCAATCGCAACCTTGAAATCGCCTTCTCCCTGGATCAATCCCGGTATTCAGGGCCCTACATGCTCTATCTTAACCGTCCGCGCCTCTCCGGGATAGAGAACGGCATGAGTATAGCCGCCGATCCGTCCAGCACCGACCAGTGGGAGCTGACCGAAGACTTATGCGCGGGTAAAGATGTGAACATAATCAAATATCCCTATCTCTCCGCCTCTATCGCTTTTTTATCCGGCGAGGTGGACGGCGTGGTCTACCGCGGCAACCTGGACGTGATCTTAAATGATCTCTACTCCCTGCCCTTTACCATGGAAAAGCGGATCACACATGAAGAGGTTAGCGTTATCTCCATCAGTCCGGCAAAGGCATCGGGAATGCAGCTGCCGGTGGTACTGACCAACAAAAAGAGGTACGGGATGGCCGGCGTGCTCAAGCGGTACCTGAAACCCGATATTGTCGCCCATATTCAAAGACAGGTGATCGATCTGCAGATGGCCCCTCGTTTTTTTTAGGACCCGGTGTGCTGAAAATCTCAAGCAAAAGGGTGGGGCAAATGGAAAAAATCAAAAAGGCCCTGAAGAAAGCTTTTCCCGAGGTTGAGTTAAGCCTGCATCTGGATGAACGCGCTATTTTAACGCTTGCGGGCGAATGCTCCAGCTGGCAGCAGGTGGTGGCTATGGGGCACAAGGCCGCCGGTTTGCCCGGGGTTAAAAACGTGGTCAACGAACTGCGGGTGCCGGGGTTGCCGGTGCCGCAGATGGATTACCGGTCTCTCTGCTCCAGGGGCAAAAAAAGAGGGGTCGTCGCCGATGTAGACGTGCTCATCATCGGGGCGGGTATTACCGGTTGCGGCATCGCCAGGGAACTGGCCAAGTACAAGCTGGATATCCTGGTTGTGGAAATGAGCGGAGACGTGGCCACCGGCGCCACCAAGGCCAACAACGGCAATATTCACCCGGGGCACGCCGAAAAACCCGGCACGCTGAAAGCCCGCTTGAACGTGGAGGGCAACCGCCTCTATACCCGCTGGTCGGAAGAGCTCAACTTTACCCTTAAGCGCTGCGGCGCCATGGGCTTTATTACCAGCACCCTTCTCTGGCCGGCCCTGCTCTACGGCTACCGCAAGGCGTTAAAAAACGGCGTGGAAGGGGTGCAGCTTGTCGGGGGCAGGCGCGCCGTGGAGCTGGAACCGGGGCTTGAGCGCAGCGGGATCGCTCCCAGGGTAAAAGGGGCGATGTGGCTGCCGAGCATGGGGCTGGTGGAGCCCTACCAGGTTACCGTGGCCCTGGCCGAAAACGCAGCCGAAAACGGGGCCGAATTCCGGTTCAACTGCCCGGTGGCGGATATCCTCACCGAAAAGGGAAAGGTGGCAGGGGCGGTAACTGCAAAAGGGATCATTCGCTCCAAGGTAATTATCAACTGCGCCGGGGTCTATGCCGATGAAATTTCGGCCATGGCCGGCGACAAGTCTTTCACGATCCATCCCCGCAAAGGGGTCATCGCTATTTTGGATCAGGCCCAAAGCCCCAAGTTCGACCGGCTCACCGAGCACATTACGCTGGAGGCGGTGAAACAGAGCTTTAAAAAAAGCCACACCAAGGGCGGCGGCATGTGTTACACACCTGAAAAGAATATACTGATGGGGCCTTCGGCGCTGGAGATTCCGGACAAAGGGGATCTTTCCACTTCGGCCCGCGAGCTGGCTTACGCCTTGGGGCGCGGTGACGAAGCGATCAGCTACCGCAGCATTATCCGCTTTTTTGCGGGAAACCGTGCCGCTGATTACAGCGAGGATTTTATCATCGAGATGTCGCCGGTAACCAAAGGCTTTATCAACGTGGCCGCGATCCAATCACCGGGACTGGCTGCCGCGCCGGCTATTGCCGGGAAAGTGGAAGGCATTCTCGCCAAAGCCGCTGAAAAAGAGGGCAACCCGCTGCAGAAAAACCCCCGCTGGAATCCGCTGCGGC